>JBFEYZ010000098.1:0-6473 GCA_041561855.1 Sulfurimonas sp.
AATATATTTTAGTATAATTCGCGCAATATTTTAATAAAGGGCTACATATGCTAACAGATCGTATAAACTCACTTTCTGAGTCTATTACCATTGCTATTTCTACACTTGCGGGTGAATTAAAAGCACAAGGCAAAGACATCATTAGTTTCTCTGCTGGTGAACCTGACTTTGATACGCCTCGCGTTATTAAAGATGCTGCGATTGCAGCTATTAATGAAGGTTTTACAAAATATACCGCTGTTGACGGCATCCCTGCTCTTAAAGCGGCAATTGCAAATAAGCTAAAAAGAGACAACGATCTCTCGTATGCTCCAAACCAGATCATCACGAACAACGGTGCTAAACACTCTTTGTTCAACCTCTTTGCAGCGGTTATACAAAAAGGCGATGAAGTTATTATCCCGTCTCCGTATTGGGTAACATATCCTGAGCTTGTTTTATACTACGGCGGAACTGTTGTAGAGATCGAGACGCATGACGACAATGCGTTCAAGATAACTCCGCAGCAGCTAAAAGATGCTCTTACACCGAAAACAAAAATGATCGTTCTAACCAGCCCGTCCAATCCGACTGGTGCTGTTTACTCAAGAGCAGAACTTGAAGCGCTTGGCAAAGTACTTGAAGGAACCGACGTTATCGTTGCAAGTGACGAGATGTATGAAAAGCTTATATATGACGGTGAATTTACATCGGCAGCGGCTGTAAGCGAAGATATGTACAAACGTACGGTTACAATCAACGGTCTTAGCAAATCAGTTGCAATGACCGGCTGGAGATTCGGCTATATGGCTGCACACAATACAGAGCTCATCCAAGCGACTAAAAAACTCCAGAGCCAAAGCACTTCAAATATCAACTCAATAACTCAAAAAGCTGCAATTGCAGGCCTAGACGGCTCTGCGGATGCCGATATAGAGATGATGAGAGTTGCATTTAAAGAGCGCCGCGATGAAGCAGTAAAACTTATCAACGCAATTGACGGACTAAGTGTTTACAAGCCTGACGGTGCATTTTATCTTTTTGTAAACATCAAAGAGTTAAGCAACGACTCTATGGATTTCTGCAAACAGCTTCTGGAGAAAAAAGGCGTAGCCGTAGTTCCAGGTGTAGGCTTTGGAAGCGAAGGATACTTCAGATTTAGCTTTGCAACCGATATAGAAAGCATCCGTACAGGTATCAAACGCATTGAAGAGTTCGTCAAAGAACTAAAGGCGTAAAAATCACTGTTTTAAACCCTACTCTATTTTATCTCTGCACATACTCTGCAGAGATAAAATCCCCGTTTATTTAAAAAATCAAAGAACAGACCAAAAATAAAAATAGAAAAAGGATAGTTGTTGCTGGAAAAATATTTTAAAAAAAATGAGTGGTTCTCCAATGTCAGAGGAGATACATTAGCAGGCTTAGTAGTAGCCCTCGCACTTATACCAGAAGCCATAGCTTTCTCTATCATAGCGGGAGTAGACCCAAAAATAGGACTATACGCATCCTTTTGTATAGCGGTTGTAATTGCATTTGTTGGAGGTCGCCCGGGAATGATCAGTGCGGCAACAGGTGCAATGGCACTTTTAATGGTCACACTTGTAAAAGAACACGGTTTAGAATATCTGCTTGCGGCTACGGTACTGACAGGCATGCTCCAGATTATCGCAGGATATTTTAAACTCGGGGAGCTTATGAGCTTTGTACCTCGTGCAGTCGTTGTGGGTTTTGTAAATGCACTGGCAATTCTTATCTTTATGGCACAGCTTCCAGAGCTTACTAACGTCACTTGGCATGTATATGCTCTAACGGCAGCTGGTCTTGGCATAATCTATCTCTTTCCTTACATCCCCAAGATTGGAACTCTGCTTCCATCACCCCTTGTAACAATAGTGGTTATAACGCTGGTTGTAGTGCTCTTTGGCATAGATGTAAGAAGTGTCGGTGATATGGGCGCGCTCCCCGATACGCTTCCGGTTTTCTTGATCCCTCAAATCCCGTTTAACTTTGAAACATTGATGATAATTTTTCCGTACTCTGTCTCACTCGCAGTAGTCGGCCTTTTGGAGTCTTTGATGACGGCTACGATCATAGACGATCTAACAGATACAAAGAGTGATAAAAACAGAGAGTGCAGCGGTCAGGGAGTAGCGAACATAGCAACTGGCTTTATGGGCGGTATGGCAGGCTGTGCTATGATCGGGCAATCGGTTATCAACGTAAAATCTGGCGGGCGTACAAGACTATCGACTCTCCTTGCAGGTCTTTTTTTACTTATTATGGTCGTATTTTTAAGTGATTTGATCTCCATTATTCCTATGGCGGCACTTGTTGCGGTTATGATAATGGTCTCAATAGGTACGTTTGACTGGGGCAGTGTTAAAAAACTAAAAACGCTTCCCATCTCAACAAACGTTGTTATGGTTGCGACGGTTGTAGTCGTTGTATGGACCCACAATCTTGCACTGGGCGTATTTGTAGGCGTTCTCTTGGCATCACTCTTTTTTGCAAACAAGATCAGCCACTTTATGTATAGTGAAACATTCTATGACGAGGCGACAGACACAAGAGAGTATAAAATAGTCGGGCAGGTATTTTTTAACAGCGCCGACAGATTTGTAGAGTTTTTTGATTTTAAAGAAGTTGTAGAAAATATAAAGATAGACTTGACTAGAGCTCATTTTTGGGATATCTCTGCCGTTTACGCGCTTGACAAAGTAGTAATAAAACTACGCCGTGAAGGTGCAAACGTTACACTAATAGGGCAAAATGAAGCAAGCAGTACCATTATAGACAGATTCGGTATACACGATAAGCCCGAAGAGATAGAAAAAGTTATGGGAGGACACTAGCATATGCAAGATATAAAAAGTATAGAGCAGGCTGTTTTTGCCTGCGTGGACGGTTCAAAATACTCAGAGGCGGTCTGTGACTATGCCCTTCATATAGCAAAAGAGCTTGACCTCACTCTAGTCCTCTTAAATACAATTGAACATCCAAATGCCTCATCCGTAACAAACTTATCCGGAAACTTAACTCTTGGTGAAAGAGATATACTGCTTGATGAACTCTCGGATGAAGATGCACAAAAAAACAGAGAAACAATCAACCATGGTAAAGAGATTTTAAAAGAGCTCAAAGAGAGAGTTGCAGACAAAGGCTGCAGAAACGTTATAATCTCCCAAAGACACGGCACTCTTTATGAAAATCTAAAAGAGTTAGAAGATAAACTAAGAGTGGTAATATTCGGTTTCTCCGGCATGGGGCATATGCAAAAAGAGGATGAAGTAGGCTCTTGTGTCGAGAACATTATAAGAGATGTTGACGCCCCGATAATCTTGGTAAACAAAGAGTACTCTCATATAAAAAACGTTATGATAGCTTTTAACGGTGAGAGCGGCTCTACCAGAGCTCTGGAAGAGCTCTCCTCTTCGCCTATGCTTAAGCGTGAGGTAAAAAGATACGTAGTAAACATAAACAACGACAAAAACAGATCCGATGAGTTGATAGCGGATGCAAAAGCTCTCATCAAAGATGAGACTCTCAATTGTGAATTTATACAAAAACCAGGTGAACCTCTTGAGGGCATCTTGGAGTGTATCTGTAAAAACAGCATTGATATGTTAGCGATAGGCTCTTACAGCCATGGTAAGCTCAAGAGTGCTCTCTTTGGAAGCCTTACGACTAAACTTATTCAAAACGTAAAGATTCCACTGGTTATTTTAAAGTAGTATCTTCCAAATTAAAATCTTTGATGTAAAAGATACCGACACCCTGTCCCGTCTCTTTTACATCTACATCCATCCTAACTGACTTGCTTAGACTGTACTGCAGTGTCAAGCTTGATATATCATCGTTTTTATATATAAGACGCAGCTTCTTGCCAAAACGTTTACCTATCTCATATCCAAATGTTCCGTCCTCGTTTGTAAGAATATTGAGCGTATCTATTTTTAGATTTGCCGACTTGTTTAAAAGCCCTTTTAATCCCGCACCCAAAGCCAATGTCCCAAGTGAGCTTCTTGACTCTTTGCCTGTAGTATCAAAAATAGAAGAGGTGGCCTCACCAAATAAAATATAGGAGATTATATCATCCTGACTGATATGCGGGTTCGATGAGAGAACGAACACTGGTGACTCTACTCTGTTTGTTACATATATCTCTATATCTATATTATCAAATGTATAGTGATGAAGATTGATATTTAAGTATGGGTTGGTGTACTTCTCATCATAAAAGTATATCTCACTCTCATCAAACTCAAACTCTCTATCACTGATAGTTGCAGCCCCACTATGAATCTGCAGTGCGCCGAGTACCTGCATTGTACCGCCGAACTCTTGATAGATGATTATATTTGGAGTAACTAGAAGTTCTACATCTTTTATCTTGTACTCTATGGGTTTTGACGAGTGCACACGAACATTTAGCTCTCTTTTCTCATGCTCTTTTTTGGGCGGTTTTATATCTTGGATAATAATAATATCTTCGTCTTTAATAGTATGCTCTTTTTTGGGAGCATAGGTTATGACTCCATCTAATATCTCTATATTACCGCTGATACTCTGCGAACCGTTACTATCCGCAAATGCTTTAATATCCACTTTAATACTCACATTTGCATCTTCCGATTCATAATGAAACTTATTGCTCTTTAAAGTAACATCTGCACTCATATCCGAGTAGTTCAGCTCTCCTCTTAAAAGCAGGTTGTCGTATATCCAAAACTCTTTGAGTTCGATCGTGCTGCTCTTGCTTAGAGAAATTTTTGAAGCTCTCTTTGAATAAACTCTCTTCTGCATTACTCCAAAATCATACTTTTTTACTGTGATCTCTTTATCCGCATAGAAAAATTCAAAATAGGCGTCTGTATCCGCATATACATTTTGAGGATCAAGCTCTAACCTATACCATGGAATATCAACCCTTGCATCTACTTCAACTCTCTTATCAAAGCCTATTTTTGCTTTCAAGAGGGCAGAAGCATCAAAAAGGATATTCTCATCTATAAGGTCTAATTCAAGCTCTGAAAAAAGAGTCTTAAGAGACTCTATATCTGCCTCTACTGCAAACTCCATCTTTTGGATACTTCCTTTTATGCCAAACTTGTTTTTCCCCGCTTTTAGTACTCCCACAAGACCTTTTTCGTCCTCAAAAAGCGTTAAAGAGAGTTTATCTGTGCTGATACTTGCTCTTAAGCTCTCCTTGTTTTTTAACACAAAGATATTGAGCTTGGAAAATCTCTCAATGTTATACTCTCTTAGATATGGCGCATCATTTTTAGGGTAAAGTTCGCCGACAAGCGTTGTAGCATCGCTCTTTATCTCAACTTTTGCATCCAAATCTGTATAGATACTCTTGGCTTTTAGCAAAAACTCTTTAAAATCTTTTGTCTTTGCATTTATGTCCAGATCTTTTGCCGCAAGATCAAACTCTGTAAGGTTATCATCTCTTTTTATATCAACCTTAAAGCTCTCAAAAGGTAGATTTGACTCATCTTGCACTATTATTGCTTCTATATTTGACTCAATCCTCCCGTCTAGCCCTACCCTGCTTTTTTGCTCTACTGCAATCTCATTTTTCTCATAAAGAGCGGTGTAATCGGATGAGATCGTAAAGAAATCATTACCAAGACCATATTTTGCACGAAGCTCTATACTATTTAAAACAAGCTCCTCTAAGTCTTTGAAGGTAACGCTTTTCAGGGATGTTTTTATCTCTGCCTCTTTGCTTGAAAGATCAAACAAGAGTTCAATTTCTCTTGGCGTATATATTAAAAAATCGAGATAATCATGATGAAACTTCTCACTCAGCAAGAGCATGGATCTCCCTTTTGCTCTGTTTGCTTTAACGCTTCCCTCAAGAGTAAGAGCTGCATAGGTGGTCTCTGCCTCTAAGAGTATCTTTTGTATATCAATTGTCTCTCTAAGGCTTATATACTTGGCAGTGAGATTTAATGAGTACACCTCACCTTTATAGGCTGCTTTTACGCTTTGCATATCTACTTTTGAGATGTTAAGAGCAAAAACGGATGACTCCTCTGCACTATTTTGCTCTAGAACTTTATCCGCATCGATAAAAACTCCCTTGGCACTAATAGAACTTACTCTCGGGGTTGGACTCATCAGCATTAAAAGATTGTACTTCACTCTTAGCTCATCGATCTCTATGCTATCTCTATACTTCACCCCTTTTAAAATGACTCCGCTAAATAGAGTTCCCTCTATATTTCTATACTCTACATCATACTTTTTGAGATACTTTTGCGCCAGATACGGCACTACATCTTTTTGAAACAAAGCAATAAACAGAACAACTGCCGCAAGCACTGAGAGGAGAGTTGTAAAATGCAAAAAAGCATATACTCTTTTTATCAAAACAGCTCTCCGATATGGAAGTGGATAGCATACTGCTTTGTGGGATCCTCTATGTCAAAACCTGCATCAATGGCTATAGGACCGATGGGTGTTTTATAACGAAGACCAAACCC
>JBFEYZ010000099.1:0-6290 GCA_041561855.1 Sulfurimonas sp.
GATGAGCTGGTAAGCAAAAGCGGCAAGTGGGAAGATGATATATCCGCAGCATTTGGCTCTATAAAAAACAGTTACTTAAGCATACAGGAGTCAATGAGCAGATTTAGCAAAGCGATAGAGAGCGGCGAAAATAATATAAGAGAGACTACCGGTGATATAGTTCCTGTAATGAATAGCACCCTGCAAGATATGCAAAATCTGATTTTAAAGATTGAAGAGACTATAAACAGGTATGAGAGAAGCCCTGCAGATATAGTGTTTACGCAAGAAGAGATAAAAAAAGGACCTGGGGAGAAGTAGATGAGAACGATTTTAATAATTTTAGCACTGTTTTTAAGCGGTTGTACGACAATAAAGCCTTCAGTTGCCCAATACAGCATTGAAATAGATGATTTAAATATAAACAGCAGTGCCCTAGGTTTCAAAGAGAAGTCACTCAAGATTTCAAAAGCTTTTACTCCAAACTCACTCTCCACGCACAAAATGGAGTATACTGAGTCAGATAACAGAGTTTTTGCCTACTCGCAGTCGCAGTGGCAAGAGGTACCTAGTGCCATGATAGAGTCAATCCTTTTAAAAAGCATAAGAGAAGCAGGACTCTTTAAAAGTGTTCACCCCTCAAAATCGAGAATAAAAAGCAATTTTATACTGGAAACAAACATAGAGAAGTTTATGCAGTTCTTTAGCAAAGACCTTAAAGAGTCCCATATTGAGGTGATTTTGAACTTATCGCTAATAGATGCCAAAACAAATACTATTCTCCAAAACAAGACGTTTAGATCGAGAGTTGAGACAAAGAGCCTTGATGCACGCGGTGGAGTAGAAGCTTTTAAAAACGCCTTGTCCGAGATAATGTCGCAAAATATAGAGTGGTTAGATGGAGTATGCAGATGATAAAAGAGAAAGAGTATAAAAAAAGAAGAGATTTGTTGTCGAAAAAACTATCAGAGAATTCCGTAGGAATTATATTTAGTGCCGAGCCTGCGACACGCTCTCATGATACTCATCATCCATACAGACAAGATAGCAATTTCTATTACCTTTGCGGTTTTAAAGAGGACAGTGCGGCACTCGTTTTTTTAAAAAGTAAAGGCAAGACAAAAACAGTTTTGTTTGTTCATAAAAAAGATAAAATAATTGAACTTTGGACAGGCGAGAGAGTCGGAGTAAAAGAGGCTAAAAAAAGATTTTTAGTAGATGAAGTTTGTGCAATAGATGATTTTGAGAAGAAGTTTAAAGGATATATGAAGGGAAAGAAAAATATCTATTTTGAGATAAATTCAAAAAAAACTGGAGTTAAAAAAGTATCAAAATCAACAAAAGATTTTAAAACAATGCATGACATAGTGCCGTTTGTGCAGAAGATGAGGCTCATAAAATCAGCCGCAGAGATAGAGATGATAAGAGAGTCGATATATATCACGGCAAAAGCACATCACAGAGCGATGAAGATAGATAAAAGAGGCAAATACGAGTATCAGCTTCAAGCTGAAATAGAGCATGAGTTTAAAGTAAATGCGGCATACAGCGATGCTTATACATCCATAGTCGCATGCGGAAACAACGCAAACACTCTTCACTACATAAAAAATGAGAAGCCGCTTGTAGATGGCGAACTTATACTTATAGATGCAGGGTGTGAGCATAATTACTATGCAAGCGATATAACAAGGACCATACCCGTTAACGGAAAATATTCTAAGGCTCAAAAAGAGCTCTATGATCTGGTTTTAAATACACAGCTTAGAATAATCGCTATGATAAAGCCTCTTGTTAAAAGAAGCCATCTGCAGGAGAGTGCCGAAAAACTTCTAACAAAAGGAATGGTAGAGCTTGGTATCTTAAAGGGCAATTATAAAAAGCTGATAAAAGAGAACAAACATAAAAAGTACTATCCACATGGCATAGGCCACTGGATGGGGATTGACGTTCATGATCCTGCGCCGTATAAAGACGCAAAAGAGAGAGAGATACCGCTGCAAAAAGGTATGGTGCTGACAATTGAGCCAGGCATTTATATTGATAAAAACGATAAGAGTGTACCGAAAAAATATCGCGGAATAGGTATCAGGATAGAAGATGACATATTGGTTACTAAAGACGGGTGCGAAAATCTATCTCATTATATTGCAAAAACAGTAGATGAGATAGAGTCTGTATCTTTTAAATTTTAACCGTTGTAGCTATAGCTCCAGCCTGTTAGACTCTTGTTCTTTGCTTCATAGAAGTTGTCCGAGTCTGCAAGAAAATCAAAGACAAACATAGGAACACTCGGAATATTAATCATATCTTCTTTTTTTATAAGAAGCAGAGGCATAAGAGTCTCATGAGATCCTTCTGAGAAGCCTACGGGCATAATCTGGCTCATAACTTCTATGGGATTTCTTATACCGTTTTCGTCTAGAAACTTATTTAAAACAGCATCCTGAACCTCTTTTGGCAGGTTGTCAGACGTATTTAAAAATATAGTAAAGTGAATCGGTGCTTCTTTAAAGTGTTCAGGCGAAGGTGCAGCCATAATAACGAACTCTACGTTTTTTAGATGCTCTTTTATTTCGCTTTTGTTTAAGTATCTAGTGGTTTTTATAGCTTTTGCTTCCATCTCTACCTTGCATCCTCGCCAATAAGAGGTTTGCCCATCTCATCTTCTAGCTCTCTTTGAAGTTTTGACATCTCAAATCTTACTACGTCCATCACGTGAAGCGGGACATTCTCATCTTTGATCCATCTTACTTCATCAACATGCCCGCCGTAATCAGCTCCAAGCTCTTCTACTTTTTTGGAGTACTCCTGCAGATCTTTACATACTTCTGTTTTACCGCTTATGGTGTCTTTTAACTCTATATACCAATCTTCATGACTGTCTTGAACCATTTTTATAGTTGACTCAAATATTACGGACAAAATTTACCTCTTCGTTTCATCAAATTTTTTAGTAAAAGTAGCCAGATCGTCCTTTTTCTTCAGATCGCCGTTGTAAACTATTCTTGAAGCGTCGATGGAGTCATCGTTTAGCATCTTCGGAACAGCATCGCCACCGTTTATTACTTCCATATGCGCATCAAGTTCGTCTTCGCTGTATGACATCTGCATATCAGCTGCAATAACGTGAGGTATCGCCTCAATAACTCTTAGCTTTTCAAGCTCCTCTGCAACTCCCTCGCCCTCTATCGTGACGATTATTCTGCCTTTTTCATCATGCATGTGGTAGTCACACGCTTCGCATTCTTTGAGGTTTTGAACAACTTCGTTTAGGTATTTTGGCATTGTTTGAACTACTATACTTGAGATATTCATTATATTTCCTTTTCTCTTTTTTTATTTTACACTATATAGATTAATGACTTTGTCATCACTTGCGGTTAAAAACTCATTTTTGTTTATAAAAACTATTTTTGTAAGAGTCATTTTGTTCCCCCCGAATTTGCCGAGAGGAGTTTTTGTAGATACATCTACCAGTGAGATATTGTTCTCTTCATCGCTTGCATATCCTACTGTTCTGCCATCTGGAGACAATCCGACGCTGTAAATCAAAAAACCGGACTCAATATAGTATGATGAGTCCGATTTTAAGTCATAAATAACAGCTCTTCTGTCTTGTCCCGCCGTTGCGACGACACTGTTTTTGTAATCGACCTGAAATACGTTGTCTAGATTTTGACCGGATAGCAGTTTTAGTCGTTTTCCGTCTTTTGTACTGTGTATCTTCAGATCACCGCTTTCATCGGCAACTACAACTGTCTCTTTTGTTTCGTTTAGAGCAAAGTCGGAAAACTTTGCACCCGAGACCTGAGTCATCCAGTTTATAGAGCCTTTGTTGATATCGTACGAGACCAGCTCATTGC
This sequence comes from Sulfurimonas sp., assembly GCA_041561855.1. Taxonomy (GTDB): domain Bacteria; phylum Campylobacterota; class Campylobacteria; order Campylobacterales; family Sulfurimonadaceae; genus Sulfurimonas. The sequence goes on from JBFEYZ010000099.1 coordinate 3,846, forward strand.
TCAGCAGTCCAAGCAAGATAGTATTTTCATCCAAAAATCTCGCTTTTGCGACCGTAAGAGATTTGGAGTGGTCAAATAGAAGCTTGGTTTTTCCGTCTTGATGTATATGAACTCTTCTAAATCCTTGTTTGTCTTGCGAAAGGATCAACATCTTGTCGTTGAATAGGTCTATGGAGTAGACTTTTGAGTCCACAAGATCACCCATAAAATCTTCTATCTTTTCAACTTTTATCTTCTCTATAAGCATGCCGCTTTTGTAGTCGAAAATATCTACACAGCTGGCATTTGTAGCGCTGTAAACTCTGCCCTCTTTATAGAGTAGGTCAACAACGCCTCCGCTTGAAGTGAAACTTCTTGCCGGCTCTTTTATCTCCGCAGAAAAAAGAAAGGAGAATAAAAAAGTCAAAAACAGTAACACTCTCATTAAATAACCTTTACTCTTATCGCATCTGTCGGACATCTGCTTATACAAAGCCCGCAGGCGGTACAGTTTTCATTTATGCTGGGCATAAACATAGCTTGAAAGTCTATTGCATTGTCCATACATGGATCTTTACATGAAAAGCACATAGTGTGCCCCCAACTTATACAGCTGTTTTTGTCAATTGAGATTATAGCTGCAAGTCTGTTTTTGTTCTCAATATTTAATACTCCGTATTCGCAAGCATCTGCACATTTGTCGCAATAGGTACAGCCGCTATTAGAAAAAAAGAGATGCGGAGTTTTGTCATCTGCAATTTTAATTATATCTTCTTCACAAACAGAGGCGCACTTTGCATCGCATTTGTTACACTCTTTATGAAAAAGAGATTCATCACTGAAGTAGGGCGGTCTTAAGAGTTTCTCTTGCTTCTTTGTATTTAGAGATGAAGCAAGAGAGCTAAAGAGCTCTCTTCTTTGCATTAGTGCGCTGCACCTTCTAAGCTGCCGGCAGGAGAGTTTTTGTTTGCAATATCATCTTGCGTAACAAAACTCTGATCACCGAGTGTATTTAGAGCTTCTGTAAGTTTTTTACCGCTCCAGCTAGATTTTTCTGCGCCGTCTTTGCTTATATATACAGGCTCAAAAGTATTTTCAACTACCAATTCGCCTTGAGACTGCGGAGCATGACATAAAGAACAGTTAAATCTAGAACCTTGAAGTTTGTTCTCTTCTTTGATCGCTACTTCGTTTTTATAAGGATCAGCCACTTTTTTAAATACTCCGCCTTCAACTTTATGTTTAGGTCTGAAATCCGTAAAGTGCGAAGTCGGAATCGGAGTCGCACCCATAGAACCTGCAACATCAGGCATATGACAGCTGATACATCTGTTGTCATTTATCTTGATCGGAAGCATACCCACCGTATCATGAGGAATCATCGGTGGAGCATCCTGGAATGCTCTTTTAATCTTAGTACTCGTAGTAGCCTGCGCTGTGGAATACTGAGTTTTATCAGCAACAGTGTTGTCTTCATTGTAAAGATTTGTCTTTCTTAATCCCAGCGACTCTTCAGAAATTGTCGCAGAGACGCCTTTTTGTTGTGCAGCTTGGACGCCGTCACCGATGAAACCGACCATCAGTAAGGCAGTCAAACCAAACGTTATTTTATACATTGCCTTCATTTTAATCTCCCACTTTTTTATTTTTTACTAACTCTCTTATTGAAAAACCAAGAGCATTATCATCACAAACTTCTATGCATCTTGCACAGTTTGTACACTCACCAGAGAGAACAGGAATGCTCTCTTTGCCTATCATATAAAGAACCTGCCCCTCTGGGCAGACAACCTTACACTTCATACATTCGGTGCAGTTTTCCTGAGTATGTTTGACTCTTATAAAACTAAATTTACCCACAAGCGAGTAAAACCCGCCAAGAGGACAAATATAACCGCACCATCCGTTTTTTAGGACCAAAAGGTCGAAAAGAAAAATAATAAGCACTGCAGCCCATCCGAATCCAAAGCCAAATATAATACCTCTGTGAAGTATCGATATCGGCGATATAAACTCAAAGGCAGTAATGCCCATAAGAAAAGAGATGACCAGGCTAAGTGCCAATACCCAATATCGCATACTTCGCGAAGCGGGCTGTCTTTTAGCAAATTCGTCAACGCCTATCTTTCTTCTTAAAAGTGCTGCTGCATCGGTAACCAGATTTACAGGGCAAACCCAGCTGCAAAATGCTCTACCGCCGATCAGCAAGTAAAAGGCGGTAATAATCAAAGCACCTACTATAATATCTGTCGCCAAAACAGCACCTGCAACTAACATCTGCAGTGCCGCGTAAGGATCACTTAAAGGGATCAGACCGAATAGGAGTGAAGAACTTAGGTTACCCATAAGTATCTCCCATCCCCATACATTTGCTCCAAAGTATAAAAAGAGCAGACCGATTTGAGTCGTTCTTCTAAATATCAGATAGCGGTATTTATTCCAAAGTGTTTTCATTAGTATAAATCC
>JBFEYZ010000100.1:0-6289 GCA_041561855.1 Sulfurimonas sp.
ACTATCGTCAGGTCAAGACCCCTTAAAGTTCCAAGTACCGCCTGTGCATAGTCATAAGGCTTGATGGTGACCTCATCTTTATACGTAACACCGAGTCCTCCGCCGATGTCAAAAAACTTTAACTCTATCTTTATACTTTGAAGTGAGCGCACCATATCCGCTACGATCTCGGCAGACTCATAGATCGGCTTTAGTTCAGTCAGCTGAGAACCTATATGAAAATGGATTCCAACGGGGTCCAGATGCTCTGAATTGTTCGCACGGATATACATTCTCTTAGCGCTGTCGATATCGACTCCAAACTTGTTGTCATGAAGCCCGGTAGAGATGTATGGATGCGTCAACGGGTCAATATTAGGATTTACTCTTATGCTGATCCTGCAATTTGCACCGAGCTCTTTTGCAATAAGCTCAACACGACCAAGCTCCGCTTCACTCTCCACGTTTATGTAAAGTATGTCTTTCTCAATTGCTTCGCGTATCTCTTCATCGCTCTTTCCCACACCTGAGAAGATAATCTTATAGTTGGCAACACCTGCTAAAAATGCACGACGCACCTCTCCGATAGAGACACAGTCGGCTCCGCTTCCCAGTTGGGCAAAATGGTTGATAACGCTAAGATTTGAGTTTGATTTTATTGCGTACGCCAAAAGGGATTTTCTCCCTTTAAAAGCCTCTTTTAACTCTTCATACTGCTTTGTCATATAGTCTAAATCATATATATAAAGCGGCGTTTTGTATTTGGATGCAAGTTCTCTAAAGTTGATCATAAAAATCCCGAATATTTTTTAGGGCATTCTATCCAAAAAGTACTTATATTTTTGTTATAAAAAGCTCTTGAAGATCTAATCCGATTACGTCGCAAGTGAAGTTTTGCACTATGTTGAGAGGCGAAATCTTCTCCACTGCCTCAGAGCTATCAAAAAGAGAATAAAGACAGGTAGTATTATGCCAACCTCGCTTGGAAGAGTTTTATGACTTGAGAGTTCTATAAGCGCGAAGAGTACCGCCCATATCATAAGCGATGATATTATCGCTGCGAAACTAAATAGCGAAACATTTAAAAATCTCACACTTATAGGTACAAAGAAGAAGATTATGACAACAAGGCTCGGCACAAAAAACGGATATACAAATATTTTATACAGTGAGCTCTTAACCACATCCGTATTTATTTTCTGCTCACTCAAGAGCGCATACGCATCAATTGCATCTTTTATGGTAAAGTTTACTTTACCCTCGTAAACCTGATCTAACATCTTCGGACGAAAACCTTGAAGGATCTGCAGATTCTGTTCTCTTGTGACTTTTATCCCCAAAGATTCAAAATGAATCTCATCAGGCTTAGTAATAATATCCGCTGTGTTAATATGCCATGCGTCATCTCTGTACCTTGCTCTTTTTGCTACCAAAACCTCTTTTAAAGAGTTGTTGCTAAAACTAAACACTCTTACATCCTCGGCACTCTCTTGCAGCGGCAGCATCTTTGAAAAGTAAACAAATTTGTCTTTATACGTAAAAAAGAGATCTCTTGTAGGACTTAAATATTGAGCATTTTTACGGATGTTTTTAGCCATCTCGTCTGCTCTTGCAAAGTTTGAAACCGAATGCAGGGAGATAAAAAGAAAAATTACCACCGTAGATACAACAACAAAAGGTTTAAGGATATCTACTCTTGAGTATCCCAAAGAGTAAAAAGAGACTAAAGCGTTTGAGCGGATAAGAAATATCTTTGTGCTAATCATCGCAAAAACAAGCGAGAGCGGCAGAAGCATATCAATAGCAAAAAATGTTTTATAAACAAGGTAGATAAGAAGAAGGTTCGCGGAAATATCTAGTTTTTCTGCACTTCCCATATAGTCAAATCCGACTAAAAACATTACAAGTGCACTTAAAATAATAACAAAATATTTTATGTAATGAAAAGAGATATATTTAAACGCCAACATAGTGTGCAAATCCAATTAAAAGTCTGGTGCTATTTTAGCTGAAATTTTTTAATTGTGTATTTAGCACTCACATCTTCTAGTGAATGCTCAAGTAAAGATTCAACAGCTTCACACGCAAAAGAGACCCACTTAGCCAAGTGTTCCTGCTCCTCTTTGCTGAAATCACTTAAAACATAAGAAGAGACCTCTGTTTTATATTCAGGTTTTCCTATGCCCATTCTGACCCTGACATACTCTCTTGAGATATTTTCATCCGTTGATTTAAGTCCGTTATGACCGCCGTGGCCGCCGCCTTTTTTAAAGCGAAGAGTGCCGAATGGCAGATCCAGGTCATCATGTATTACAACTACCTCGTCAATCTTATAAAACTTTTTTACGGCTGCAATAGAGATGCCTGATAGATTCATAAATGTGAGCGGTTTTAATAGATAATGATCTGAGAATCTGAATAGTTCGCCATTGAATGACGATGAGGAGAGTTTTTGGGCATTAAGCCTTTTAACAAGCTCGTCAATAACCATAAATCCTATGTTATGACGAGTCTGTTCATACTTCGGACCAGGATTACCTAGGCCGACTATCAGCATAATTACTTAGCTTTAATTACACTCAGTACAGATACACGATCAGAATCTGTGAATGTAACGTTATCTATCTTTGCAAGATCACGTACCATTTTTGCATCGCCTACATCCATCTTTGTAACATCAACATTAATGCAGTTTGGAACATTCTCGATAGCAGCTTTTACTCTTAGACGAGGTTTTGAAATATGTACAAGACCTTTGTTTTTAAGTCCTATTGCTTCACCTTGTGGAACAACCGGTACATGGTAATGTGTTACAACACCTGGTTGAGCTACCATTAAATCAACATGTAAAAGTTTAGATGTTACGGGATGTGCTTCATATGACTGAACAACAACATTTATCTCTTTTGTGCCAACTTTTACCGGAAATGATAAAGTCTCTTTGTTGCGAACAGTACGGATATACTCATTCTCTTTGAATGCAGCATGAACATTTTCAAGCCCTTTTCCGTAAATATTTGCAATTAGATAACCATCGCGGCGAAGCGCTTTCGTGCTTTTTTTGCCAATACTCTCTCTAATAATGCCTTCTAACATATTAAATCCTTAATAAAAAATGTTCGGAATTATACTTATTTAAGCTTTAATTGTAGTTAAAACTTACTTTAAATCAAAGATGTCTTCATCTATAATCTTTTTATTACCGTTTTTATCCGACTTGCCAATAACATCTGCAGCTTTTCCACTGTTTAGTCCACTCATTTTTAATTCCAAGTCAGACGCACTAGTAGCATAATCTTTTGCTCTCTCTTTTGTGATAATTCCTGCATTGTAAATATCCAGAATATGCTGGTCAAAGCTTTGAGACTTGTAATGTTCTCTACCTTTTTCTATCGCCTCTTTAATCTCATAATCTCTGTTTTCAAGAATCAGCTTCTCAATTGTAGGAGTTTTTACAAGTATCTCCATAGCCGCAATTCGTTTATCATCTTTTGTAGGGATAAGTCTCTGTGATATAACCCCTTTTAAAACGCCTGCAAGAGATAGACGGACACGATTTTGTTCCTCGTTTGGAAAAATTGCGATAATACGATTAATAGTCTCTTTTGCATCAAGAGTGTGAAGCGTTGAGAATACCAAGTGTCCTGTATCCGCAGCATGAAGTGCAAGCTCAATTGTCTCACGATCCCTCATCTCCCCGACAAGTATGATATCAGGGTCTTCACGCAGAGCAGCTCTTAGTGCTCTGTCAAATGTAAGCGTGTCTTGACCGACAGAGCGCTGATTTATAATACACCCTCTATCTTTATGGACGAACTCGATAGGGTCCTCAATAGTTATGATATGCTTTTTTTGGGTTGTATTGATCTCATGTACCATAGCAGCAAGCGTAGTTGATTTACCACTACCTGTTGTTCCCGTAACCAGAATAAGCCCGCGTGTTTCTTTGGTAAAAGTTCTTATCATCTCAGGATATTTCATCTCATCGATCGTAGGAATTGTCATAGGAATAACACGGAATACAAAAGACGGACCGTCTGTCTGAAAAAAGATATTTACACGGAAGCGGTTGCGCTCGTCAAACTGGTAAACCAAGTCGACCTCTTTATTTTCGACAAGTTCTGCATACCTGCCTCTTAGTATCTCTTTTGAAAGAGTCATTGCATCGTCATAGGAGAAAATACTCCCCGAAAACGGGACTATTGTTCCGTTGATTCTAGCTCTGATAACACCGTTTGATTTGACGTGCAAGTCACTCCCGCCGTTTTCTATAAGCTTTTTAAGATAAGCTCTGATTTTTTTGATCTGTTCAAACGTTAATTGACTTACATCTACTTCATTTCTATTTTCGCTCATAATGACTCCAATATATCTTTAAATGCCTCTTTGAAAGATTTTAATCCATCAGATATCTGCTTATCTAGTACAGAATCAAAATCTATGCCTAAGTTTTTAACTTTCTCAAAATGTTCCTTTATAGTGTGGGTTGGGATTGGCAAAGCACTGCGCTTTAATCCGTTTTTATGAAACGCTTTTATTGTATCTACGGGAGCTGTATTGACACTGTTGTAAGCTAAAAGTTTCTCTACGTAGTAGTGGGCAGGAAGAGAGTCATCCTTTACCCCCGTACTTGCAAAAAGAGTTCTGCACCCTTCGACTCCCATTGACTCAACTTCAGAGTAGATGTCTGAACTGTTATATATCCCGCTAAGTGCGACATCTATTCCGCCTTTTGCCAATTCTTCATCCAATGCTCTGTCGATCCTGCTTACAAATACGCTTATAACGGTATCTACCTTTGCCCCGTATTTTGCCAGACCTTCTCTAAACGCATCTGCACATGCGAGAGCTTGTTCTTTTTTAAAGATCAGTGTCGCATTTACAGGAATCCCGCTTCCCACAAGCTCTCTCATTGCAGTGTAGCCGGCCTCTGTAGCAGGGACTTTTATCATTACGTTTTTGCGATTAATTTCAGCGTATAATCTCTTTCCCTCTTCTATCGTAGAAACGGCATCATCACAAAGATACGGGTCTACCTCTATGCTTACATAACCGTCGTCATTTTTTTCATACAGCGGTTCTAGTATGTCAGCTGCTTTTTGTATATCGTAGATCGCTAGAGCTTCATACTTCTCTTTGGGTGACATTGCACCCAATTTGGATAACTGCTCCTTATATGCATTTGAAGTCAGTATTGCATTTTTAAATATCGCGGGATTGGAGGTCGCACCGTTAATAACTCCCGTTTCAATTAGTTCTTTAAACTCTCTGTCCAGGTAGTCTCTCTCTATAAAATCAGCCCACAAAGAGAACTTTAAATCTTTTAAATACATCTACAAACCTTCACTCGTTTTAGTAAATTATATCTCAAAAACTCTTTTGTTATTTTAAACAATCTTTAAAATGCTCTTTTTCTCTTTTTATGCAATATTTTTAGGGATTTTTATAGTAAACAGTGATCCGCCTTTAGATGTCTCTACACCTATTTCACCGCCGAACTGTTTCTCTATTATCATCTGGCTCATATAAAGACCAAGCCCTGTTCCGTTTTTGCCTTTAGTACTAAAATACGGCTCAAAAAGATGCGGCAGATTTTCACTTGCTATTCCTCCCGCATTATCCTCAATATATATGAAAACCCTCTCTCCTAATTTTTTTGCGCTTATGTTTATAAAAGGGTCTTTTCCCTTTACCTCATTGTGTGCATCTATGGCATTATTTAAAATATTGAGCACTACTTGTACAAGCTCGTTTATATATGTCTTAATCTCTATATCTTCACTTCTGCTAATAGATATCTTTATTCCCTTGTCGCTTACTCTGGATATTACAAAGTTTAGAGCTCTTTGAAGTAAATCATAAATCTCAATACTTTGCATCTCTTTATCAGGATGGAAATATGTTTGAAAATCATCGATCGTATCGGATAGGTAAACGATCGTATCACTAATATTGCTAAGTGCCTCATCAATATCTTTGCAGCTTCTGTCATGTCCAAGTAGCTGCTTAAACTGAAGATTTGCAATCTGCAACGTAATAGTAGAGAGCGGCTGTCTCCATTGATGTGCTATCATACTTATCATCTCACCCATCACTGCCTGCTTTGACTGAGCCTCTAAAATCTGATCTTTGCTTCTTAACTCTTCAAGCTTCTGTTCAACTTTTAACTCTAGCGATTCATTAAGCTTAGTAAGTTCCGTTGTTTTGTCTCTTACCTGTTTTTCAAGTTCAGAATTAAAGTCGCGCAGCATATCCTGTTGTTCCATAACAATAGATCTTGCTTCATCTATCTTCCTCTGATAAAAATAGA
>JBFEYZ010000101.1:0-6263 GCA_041561855.1 Sulfurimonas sp.
CATATAAAATCAATGGTGCCCGAGGCCGGACTTGAACCGGCACAGTATTGCTACCGGGGGATTTTAAGTCCCCTGCGTCTACCGATTTCGCCCCCCGGGCATTATGGGTGTTTTTTTAACAGTTAATAATTTAAAATAAATGGAGCGGGAAACGAGGTTCGAACTCGCGACCCCAACCTTGGCAAGGTTGTGCTCTACCACTGAGCTATTCCCGCAACTTGTACACTTAATTTTAAGTGAGCGGAATTATAGCCATTTTATTTTTGTTTGTAAAGAGTTTTTATAAAAAAATCTAAAAAAAATGTTATAATCGCACCAATAATAAGAAATAACGACTATAGATGAAGGATTTTAATGAGAAGTGATACTATAAAAAAAGGCTTTGACAGGGCTCCTCACCGTTCACTACTTCGTGCAACGGGGCTGAAAGATGAAGATTTTGACAAACCGTTTATCGGAATAGCGAACAGTTATATAGACATCATCCCGGGTCATTTTTTCCTTCATGAGTATGGCGAGATCGTCAAAGAGGCGATTCGTGAAGCAGGCGGAGTTCCGTTCGTATTTAACACAATCGGTGTTGATGACGGTATCGCTATGGGGCACGACGGTATGCTATACTCACTTCCTTCACGTGAGATTATCGCGGACTCTATAGAGACGGTTATGAATGCGCATAAGCTAGATGCCCTCATCTGTATCCCAAACTGCGATAAAATCGTTCCAGGTATGATAATGGGTGCGCTTCGTGTTAATGTCCCGACTGTTTTTGTCTCCGGCGGACCGATGCCTGCAGGGCATAAAAAAGACGGTACTCCAATTGATTTGGCTACCGCTTTTGAAGCAGTCGGTGAGCATGCAGAGGGTAAGATAAGCGATGAAGAGCTTTATGATATAGAGTGTAACGCATGTCCAAGCGGCGGAAGCTGTTCGGGAATGTTTACGGCAAACTCTATGAACACTCTTTGTGAGGCGATGGGTATAGCACTGCCTGGTAACGGTACTATTTTAGCAATGACTCCTGCAAGAATAGAGCTTGTTAAAAAAGCTGCTAAGAGAATTGTCGAGATGGCAAAAGCAGATGATTCTAAGTACAATTTAAAAAATGTTCTAAATGAAAAAGCTGTTCATAATGCATTTGTAGTGGATATGGCTATGGGTGGAAGCTCAAATACCGTACTTCATATGCTTGCAATCGCAAAAGAGGCAGATGTCGATTTTCCGATAGAAAAGATCAACCACATTGCCGACAACGTAGCGCATATTGCTAAAATATCTCCGTCGTTAACAACTGTTCATATGGATGACATAAACCGTGCAGGCGGCGTAAACGCAGTTATGAAAGAGGTTAGCCGCAGAGGCGGGCTGCTTCATCTTGACAACCCTACGGTTACCGGTGAAACGCTTGGCGAACGTATAAAAGATGCAAAGATCTTAGATGAGAACATCATACATACAAATGAAAATGCTTACTCCCCGGTAGGCGGCTTATCTATTCTTTTTGGAAACTTGGCACGCGAGGGTGCGGTTGTAAAAACTGCAGGAATCGAGCCTAATATGAGACAGTTTAAAGGTACGGCGATCTGTTTTAACTCTCAGCCTGAAGCAATTGCGGGTATAATGGGTCATAAAGTAAAGCCCGGCAACGTTGTCGTTATCCGCTACGAAGGTCCAAAAGGCGGACCGGGTATGCAGGAGATGCTTGCCCCTACAGCACTTATTCAAGGTATGGGGCTTGGTGATAGTGTCGCGCTTATTACCGATGGAAGGTTCTCAGGAGCAACCAAAGGTGCGAGTATCGGACACGTTTCTCCGGAAGCTGCAGAGGGCGGTTTGATAGCGCTTATAGAAAACGGCGATGAGATTGAGCTTGATGTTGACAAGCATATTTTGCAGTTAAATATCAGTGATGCAGAGATAGCAAAAAGAAAAGCGAACTATAAACCTCATAAAAATGAAGTTAAATCTAAGTGGCTTAAACGCTACCAGCTTTTGGTCTCAAATGCTTCAAACGGAGCAGTTTTAAAGACTGAACTTTAATAGAATAAATATAGAGATAGGAATAAAAATTTTGAATGCAATTGCAATAAAACATAACGGAGAGATTATCGATTTACAGACTGCCAAAGAGAAGGGTTTTGAAGGTGAGCAGATTCATCTTGACAACTCGCCTGAATCTTTGGATGTTCTTCGCCACTCAACGGCACACCTTATGGCCCAAGCTATTAAGTCGCTCTACCCTGATGCAAAGTTCTTTGTAGGACCTACGGTTAAAGAAGGTTTTTACTATGACTTTAAAACTAGCCAAGAGATAGGCGAGGGTGATCTTAAAACAATAGAAAAAGAGATGCTCTCACTTGCTAAAAAGAAGTATGAGATAGAGAAGTATGAGATCACAATGAGCGAGGCAAAAGAGAAGTTCAAAGATGATCATCTTAAACTTGCGGTTATGGAACGTATTCCAAGTGACACGGTCTCTATCTATAAGCAGGGTGATTTTGAAGATCTGTGCCGCGGTCCTCACCTTCCTAATATAGGTCTTATAAGATATTTCAAGCTTACAAAAATCGCGGGTGCTTATCTTGGAGGAGACTCTAAAAACGAGATGCTGACACGTATATACGGTATAGCGTTTGCAGACAAAGAGGCACTGAAATCCTATCTTGATATGATGGCAGAGGCTGAAAAGCGTGACCATCGTAAACTCGGTGCAGAGATGAAGATGTTTACGTTCCGTGAAGAGGTAGGGGCAGGTTTTCCTATCTGGCTTCCTGCGGGCGGAAGACTTCGCTCAAGACTTGAATCACTTCTTTTTAAAGCACACCGTAAACGTGGGTATGAACCTGTTCGCGGTCCGGAGATGTTAAGAAGTGACCTCTGGAAGACATCGGGGCACTACCAGAACTACGGCGAGAATATGTACTTTACAAATATCGATGAGATAGAGTTCGGCGTAAAACCTATGAACTGTGTCGGTCATATTAAGGTATATGAGGAGGACCTTCACTCATATAGAGACCTGCCTTTAAAATATTTTGAGTATGGTGTGGTTCACCGTCACGAAATGACTGGCGCTCTTCACGGGCTTTTCCGTGTTCGTGAATTTACACAGGACGATGCGCATATCTTTTGTAGAGCGGACCAGATTGAAGAGCAGATTATAGAGGTGGTTGATTTTGTAGATAAGATCATGTCCACTTTTGAGTTTGACTATAAGATGATGATCTCTACAAAGCCTGAAAAAGCTGTAGGAAGTGATGAGGTGTGGGAAGTTTCTACACAGGCTCTTAAAAAAGCGATGGATAAAAACGGCCTTGTTTATGAGATAGATGAGGGTGGCGGAGCTTTTTACGGCCCAAAAATCGACATCAAAATAACAGATGCAATAGGCAGAGAGTGGCAGTGCGGCACAATCCAGCTGGATTTTAATCTGCCTGAGAGATTTGAGCTTGAGTATAACGGTGAGAGCAATGACAAAATTCAGCCAGTAATGATACATAGAGCAATTTTAGGTTCGTTTGAGCGTTTTATTGGTATATTAACAGAGCATTACGCTGGAGAGTTCCCAATGTTTATCGCACCGACCCAGGTAGCAATCGTTCCAATCGCTTCTGCGCACAATGATTATGCTAAAGAGTTGGCGGATAAACTGATAGATATGGGAGCAGATAGTGAGATTTACTCCAAAAATGACTCTTTGAATAAAAGAATCAGAACAGCGGAAAAAAGTAGAGTGCCTATGTTAGCGATCATAGGGGATGAAGAGGTTGAGTCTCGAACTGTCGCTATCCGTGACAGAAGAACGAGAGAACAATATAATTTAAGCGAGAGTGAATTTCTATCGCTTATACAAACTAAAATAAATGAGGTAAATTTTTGAGCAAAAAAACAGACCGCGTCATTATGAATGACGATATCCGTGTGCCAGAGGTACGTTGTAATGTAGATGGAGCAGAATCTTTAGGGATAGTCTCAATTGATGAAGCTATGGAAAAAGCAAATGAGATGGGACTAGATTTGGTTCTAATAGCTCCGGATGCAAAACCTCCTGTCGCAAAGATTATGGATTACGGTAAGTATAAATATCAAGAAGAGAAAAAACAAAAAGAGCAGAGAAAAAATCAAGTCAAGATTGATGTAAAAGAGATTAAGCTCTCTGTAAAAATTGCAGAAAACGATATTGCGTACAAAGTTAAACATGCAAGAGAGTTCCTTGAGCAAGGCAAACATGTAAAGTTTCGCGTATTCTTAAAAGGCCGTGAGATGGCAAACCCTGACGCTGCAAAAGATGTTCTTCTAAAAATCTGGCCTATGGTTGAAGATGTAGGAGTAATGGAGAAAGAGCCTAAGTTTGAAGGCCGTTACTATAATATGTACGTTATCCCTCAAAAATAGCGGTTTCGCAGAAAACTTTCTTTACCAGACGAGATTAAAAGATCTCGTCTTTCCCTCTTAACTATTTGGATATTTGAGCTTTTAAAGTTTCCTTATCCATAGCACTGCTTACAAATTTTACGACGATAAGTTTCTCGGTATCGTTTATATACCACTCTGCAATATGCTCTTGTTCAAGGTTCTGAAGTTTTGATAAATCTACCTCGTCTTGTGCAATAAACAGATGTGAGTATCTTGTCGGGTTCTGAAGTTTTAGAGTCCATAACAGCCAGATACCAGCGACTACCGCAACGCTTATACCGATTGTTTCTCTGTCGCTCATTCCTAAAAGAAGACCTGCAGTAGTACCGCCGATAAACGTAGCAAAGTAGGCAACGGAGTTTGAGATACCAAGAGCGGCACCCTTTTGATGAACCTTTGCAAATTTTGTTATCATTGACTGAACAAGTGGTTCCATCATGTTAAACGCAATAAAAAACATAACTACGCCTACAACAAAAAAAGTGCTTGAAGTTGTAAGTCCCATGATTAAAAAAGAGCCTATAAAAAGAACTATAGATAGTAGAAATATCTCTTTTGGTTTATTGTGTTTCTCACCGAATACGGCAGCAGGACCCATTGCCGCAAGACCGAAGAGCATAGCAGGAAGATATGCCATATAAAGATCAGACTTCTCCCAAGCAAAAGTATCGCTTGTTAAAATAATAGGAATTAGAACAAAAGCGATAGTCATAAGACCTTTTTGCATCGCGTTGATAACTATCATATTTAAAAGATTCGGATCTTTTAAAATATCCGAAGTCTTTGAAGTTGCGTGATAAGTGTGCTTTATTTTTGGAGGAGTAGGTACTTTCGTAAAGAGAAGTATAATTGCCAAAACAGCAAAAACAGCCGTTAGTATAAAAAGAAACTCAACTCCGTAAGAAGCGCCAAGAACAGGTCCAAGGCCCATAGCAAGAGCAAAGCTAAGAGCGATAGAAGCTCCCATGATCGCCATAGCCTTGCCGCGGATCTCCTCTTCAACCAGATCAGAGATCATTGCCGTGATAACAGAGCCTATTGCTCCTGCACCCTGAAGAAAGCGTCCTATCATAAGCGTGTATATATTGTCTGAGTACGCACAAATAATCGAACCTATCAAAAATACTATAAGACCGAAAAGAAGAGTAGGTTTTCTGCCTATCTTATCACTCATTGTTCCAAACGGCACTTGAAATACAGCCTGAGTCAACGCATAACCGCCGACGACAATACCTACAAGGAGAGGAGTTGAACCTTCAAGTTCAAGCGCATAAATAGAAATGACCGGTAAAACCAAGAATAGACCTAAAAACCTTAGAGAGAGAATAGCTGAGAGGGGAAATACTTTTTTGAACATTATCTACCTTAAATATTATATAATGGCGTAATTATATTGAAAAGATTGTTTACACAAACTTTTTAAATCAAGAAAACTTATGTTTAAAGTAATTTGTAAGGATGTTATGTGAAGTTGGTACTGGCTACTTCCAATAAGGGAAAAGTAAGAGAGATAAAAGCACTCTGTAAAGATTTTGAGGTAGTTCCATACAGCGAACTTATTGATGAGTTTGAGATAGTGGAGGACGGCGCTGATTTTAAAGAGAACGCTCTTATTAAAGCCAGAGCTGTTTTTAAAGCCTTGAATGACGAAGACGTAATAGTAATGGCAGACGACAGCGGAATCAGTGTCGATGTGCTTGGCGGAGAGCCCGGCATTTACAGTGCAAGATACGCAGGGGCGGATGCAACGGACAAAGAGAATCTATATAAGTTAATAGATGCTATAAAAACAAAAGGTGTAGAGAGTTCGCCTGCGCATTATACTGCAGCCATAGCGATAGTAACCA
>JBFEYZ010000102.1:0-6221 GCA_041561855.1 Sulfurimonas sp.
ATCTATCTCTTTCCCTGCTTTTAGCTCTAAAGACCTCTTATATTCTAGAAGCTCAAAATCAAGCGACTCTATCTCATAAAGTACTTTCTCATAAGATGCTCTAATCCTCTCTATATCATCTTGTGTCGCAAGCCCCGCACCTCTAAACTGCTTTACTCTCTCAAGCTGTTCATGCAATGATTTTTTAGCATCTTCTTTTGCTTTGATAATCGCCTGAAGGCTTAAAACAGTGTAAAAATCCCTAACTATCTCCAAAGAAAGCTCTTTTTTAAGATATTCTTCGTCATGCTGGCTTGAAGAGAACTCATCTTTTGCTTTTTGTACGAGTGCCGATCTCTCACCGCCGTCATAAATATCAAACTCTGCCCTGCCGTATCCTGCATAGACATCTTTTATCTGAAACGGAGTCGTGTCGCTTGTGTTTGTGTAGGAAGCGCCGATATCTATAGTGGGAAAATAGCCGCTCTTTTGTGATTCGACCTCTTGAAGTTTTGCCTCTTTTATATATTTTGAAGATTTTAAATTATTATTATTTTTATAAGCATGTTCTAGAATAGAGGGCAGACTCTCTGCCGCCGCAAAAAAGGGCAGCATCAAAAAGAGTAGTTTTATCATTTTACCAGTGCTACTGCATCAATCTCTACAAGTGCATTTTTTGGAAGCGTCTTTACCGCAACCGTCGAGCGTGCAGGTTTATGAGAACCGAAAGCCTCCGCATATATCTCGTTGACTGTGGCAAAATCATCCATTGAATCCAAAAATATAGTCGTTTTAATAACACTTTGCATCGAAGCTCCCGCTTCTTCTAAAACTGCTTGAAGGTTCTTTAAAACCTGTTTTGTTTGAACGGTTACGTCATTTTCAAGCATAACGCCATCCGGAGTAAGTGCAATTTGACCTGATGTAAATACCATACCGTTTGCTACTACTGCCTGAGAGTATGGACCTATTGCCGATGGTGCCTTGTTTGTTTGTACGAATTTCATTTAATCTATCCTTTTTGTTTATTTATTAAACTCTTTTGCTTCTTTTACTTCATCCAAAAGTTCATAAAAGCCCTCTGTGCTTCTGCCTCCGATTGTAGTTAAGATTACTTTACCCTCTTGTGTTAAAAAGTAGTGTCTAGGAACCGGCGTCGTCTCGAGATGGCTTGGAATATCATCTATATCTCTTGATAGATAGATAAGTACATAGCTCTTTTTAAGCCTCTCTATCACCTCATCCTGAGAGAGAACCTCTTTTTCAAATTTTTCGCAATATCTGCAATACTCCGAACCAATGAAGAGATAAATATCTTTTTTCTCTTTTTTTGCCTCTGACAGTGCATTGTCATAGTCACTAGGCCAATCAAAAGCACTGAGATTCAAAAGCAGCGCCATAACTAATAGTAGATATTTCATTCTCTTTTACTCCCATGTATTGATTAAATTTTTAAATACTTCATAAAGAGACTCAACCTCTTTTGCCGTAGTTCTCTCGTTTACTGCATGAATTGTATCATTTATTACTCCGAACTCCACAACGTCAATGCCCATTGGAGCCAAGTGCCTTGCATCCGAAGTTCCGCCTGCAGTCGAGTGTTTTGGCTTAATACCGGTTGTTTTCTCTATAATGCTGTCTATACTTCTGACAAGCTTTGTATTTGTATCTGTTTTAAACGGGTATGAACCCTGTGTCAATTTAAGTTCATAATCCAACCCGTCAAGATTTTTAGCCACAAACTCTTTCACCTCTTTTTGTGATGTAAGAGTAGTGTTTCTGACGTTAAACATCAATTTCAGCTCGTTTGGAGTCACGTTTGTCACCTGCATGCCTGCACGTATGTCGGTAATGACTAACTTGCTCGGCGCAAAAAACTCATCTCCATCATCAAGATCAACTCCTGCCATCTTTGAGAGCCTCGGGGCGATAAGGTCTATCGGATTTACAGATTTCTCCGGATATGCCGCATGCCCCTGCTTACCTTTTATGGTTATATACCCGTTTATTGAGCCTCGACGGCCGACTTTTATAGCGTCGCCAAATTCTCTCTCGCACGTAGGCTCTGCCACAATGGCAGCATCCGGAAGCATAGAGTTCTCTTTTAGGTACTTTAAAACTTCTATTGTTCCGTAAGTTCCCTCTCCCTCTTCATCCGACGTTAAAAGCGCAGAGAGTGTTCCTTTAAAATCTTTTGTCTCTTTTATAGCTTGGATAAATGCAGCTACACCGCTTTTCATATCCTGCGTACCTCGACCGTAAATATAACCGTCTCTCTCAGTAGCTTTATAGGGATCGCTCTCCCAGCCGTCTCCTGCAGGAACTACATCTACATGTCCTGCGAAACAGAGATGCTCACCTTCGCTGAATTTTTTATATATAAATAGATTTTTAACGCCCTCTACATCTACTCGCACTGCTTCAAAATCATCCAGGTAGCTCTCTATAAAGTCCAAAAGCCCGCCGTCATCAGGAGTCTCACTCTTCGACTCTATCATAAACTTAAAAAGTTCTAATGTTTTCATATCCTGCCTAATCTTTTTAACTAATCGCGAATTATACTATATATTTTAATCGGATCAATTTTGTTATTATTTTTCACACTTTGTTCATTTTGATCCCAAGTAAAACAAAATATTGTTACAAATAGTTTTTAATAAAGCACTTTTATGCTAAAATGTTGACAAAATCATTAGAGGATCTATTTGTTATGCTAGCACAGATTAAAGATGGCCGTCAAAACTATGTTCAAGAGATTATAAACAATTTAGATGAATACTCATATAGAAACAAGAGATATCAGATCAATTTTGCACTTGCCCTTATCTACTGCAAAAAAGATATCAACCTTAATGAGATCATAGATGTCAAAAGAAGAACAGACAAATATATATCGCTGGATAAAAACTTGTCCTGCGTAGTTTTTGACTGTATTGACTCCGACTCCTCTAAAAAAGCCGCTTCAAATCTCCAAAGACAGGTTGAAGAGAGTTGTTTAAATGAAGACCTGTACATGGAAGTCATCACATCAATGGAGTATGAGAGCGCCTCAAAAATGACGAACTATCTTTTTGATATGCTCGAGGAGTTTCTTTACAACCTTGAAGTAGATAACAGACTAGCTGCTATAAGTTGATCTAATCCCAATCATCTAAGACAAATCCTTTTGGATCTGTCTCATTTTTTGCCTTATTTATCTCAGGCTCAAGTGGTTTCTCCTCTTTTTTTTGGCTTAATTGCTCTTCATATTTTAATTCAAGGCCATTAGAGGTCATTACAAAGCCGTCTACCTTTATTTTGCCTTCGTGTATTTCTTTGTGATGTTCTTTACACAGCGGAACAAGGTTATGTTTTGAGTCTTTGTGAAAGTGGTCAATAAAACCTTTGGCATCCGCTAATGATCTATGATTTATATGATGCACGTCTTCAGCCATCGCTCCGCAGATAACGCATTTTGTCACATAGAGCTCTTTGTTGTATTTGCTTGTTTTTTTCTTTACAAGAAGCTCAAGCTCATCAAAATCCTTTGCAAGTCTTTTTCTGATTTTGTTTGCCGTATCCAAAAACTCGCTATCCATATGAAGAGACTTTGCGAATTCTAGCCCGTATATGCTACTTCCGCTTCCTGCTTGAAGAACTCTGTTAAATATAAGCTTGTCGGCTTTCTCGTCATATTCTACGCTCAGATGCAGGTCTACAACATTTTTGAGTGCTCTTATCTCCTGCATGGTAGAGAGCTGATGAAGATGCGTGGCAAAGAGAAATATAGAACGAAGACGCGAGAGTTTTATGATGGCACTTGAGACTATTGCGACGCCTGAGAGCGTCTCAGTTCCGTGACTTATCTCATCTCCCAGTATAAGTGAGCGCACGGTAGCACGGTTGAATATGTTCTTTAGTTCAAGCATCTCCACTGCAAAGGTCGAGAGCCCTTTTGCAAGATTGTCTCTTGATACGATCCTTGTAAACAGTGAATCGAAAAGTGAAAACTTCATGACCGAAGCACTTACAAAAAAACCTGCCTGCGCCATAAGCGTGGCAAGCCCGATACTTTTCATAAGAGAAGATTTCCCGCTTGAGTTTATTCCATAAAGCAAAACTCCGTTGATCTGATGCCCGTCATGCAGAGCCGTGTCAAGCATAACTGTTGTCGGATGCGGAAGGTCCATATATGAACGCTCTCCCATGACTATGTCGTTTGGAACATAGATACCGCTATTTTCCTGTGTTTCAATAAGCGGATGGCGAAGCTGCATGATCTGCATAAAATTTTCATCCTCTTGCACATCTACTATCATAGGTCTTGAATGCTTGTACATCTCGGCAACTTTAGATGAGCTAACTCCGACATCCAGATCGGCTACATAGTTAATTACACGGTCAAAAAGAAGAGAATATCTTCTCTCATAAACGTTTTGGAGCTGAACGAACCTATCTTTTGCAAGAGAGACTATTTTACGGCGGTTTTTCATAATAGTATCTGATATGCCGTCGGTAAAGTCAGATGTTATCTTTACGTTATTTGTCAGTTTTTTAACTGAGAACTCTTTAAACTCTTCATCTTTTTTAAACTCAGACTCTATCATTGAAAACCTGTTTTTGCTAAGAGAGATATAATAGCCCTCTTTCTCCAAAAAGCCTAACGTGACTAATCTAGAGCTACTTTGCGCATTTGCACCGTCTAGCATAAGCTCAATCTTTGCTACAATATCTTCAAATGCCCTGTAAAAAGTCCTGTTCTCTTTGACTAATGTATCGATCGTCTCATCAACACCGCTCATCAAAAAATTCTCATCTACAGTCGCATTTGTAAAACGACGTGAAACATCTAGATCTATGCTTTTAGCGATGTCTCTTAAGAACTCATCGACTTCACTCTCATGAAACGGTATCTTTTGTATCTTATGTTTTTTAGCGTAACGTATCAACTCTTTTACACTGAGCATCGATTCGTAGATATGATTCATCTCAAAGGGATGAAGTTTGCCAAGATCAAGGCGGCGGGAGAGTCTCTCCAAATCGTATATGCCGCGCATTATCTCATCCAGATACCTTGTATGTGATGAGACCCTCTCGATAAGATCATATCTTCTCTCAAGCTCCTCTTTCTCCATAATAGGATTTAGGAGCCTCTCTTTTAGAAGTCTTTTCCCTATTGCCGTAGCACTCTTATCGAGCATCTTTAGAAGCGTGTACTCCTTTTTGTCTCTTGATACTACGCCCATCTGTTCAAGAGCACTGTTTCCAAGATACATAAAACGACGGTTGTCAATAATCTTAGGGTAATCTAGTTTTTGGATGATGTGGATATCATGCTCGATCACAAAGTCAATAAGAATTGCAAGAGATTCCGTTATCATCGGGCTTCTCTCAAGATCTAGATGCTCGATTGCGGAGAGAAGCGACTGAATTTGATACACTTCGCGAAAAAGCTTGTTTTGAAACTCGATCTTTTGTCTTTTGTTGTTTACGCTGTAGTTATAGTGCTCTGGAATCTCTAGATAATGCATAACGTGACGCTGGTCATCGACTCCGTCCAAAAAGGTCACAACGACTTCTGACGTGCGGTATGTGTTTAACAGATTAAAGAGCTCATCCAACGCATAAGCAGGGTCTTCACTGGTCCCATGACTCTCATAAAGCCATGTCTTTCCTGTAGTTACGTCAATTGCGCTGTAGCCTACTGTATATACGCCTTTATGTTTATCTACCAAAATCGAAGATATATAGTTATCGTCATTGTCTATGATATAGTCGAAATTTGTTCCCGGAGAGACGATCTGCGAGACATAGCGGCTTATTTTAGGAGGATTTCCTTTTTGCTTTATTACGACTACTGTATATTTCTGCTCAGCTATTAAACGACTTAGATACCTCTCAAAAGATACGGCTGGAACTCCGGCTAAAAGAGGATTTTTATCACTGTTTTCTATTATATTCTTATTTTTTTTAGTAAGCTGGATATTTAAAAGTTCGGCAATCTCTTTTGCTTTTCCGACCTGATCTTCGTCGTTGTTTATCTCATATACTTCAAAGAAAGTACCTATTTCCATAAAGACAACGGTATCGTGCCCGTACTTCTCTTCAAAGTGCCTCTGCAGTTCAAAATATATTTGAGTCAGAAGCTTATCTTTATTGTTTAAAATTGAACTTATCTCGGATGCAAACATAAATCACTTTTATCTTTTTTTAGTAGGGGGATTATATCACAAAGAGTATTTAATAAATTATTGTACTTCAGG
>JBFEYZ010000103.1:0-6205 GCA_041561855.1 Sulfurimonas sp.
GCAGTGATTTTTTGGTCGAGTGTCTGTTGAATGGTTTTAACAGGAGCAAAGCATGATGGGGCATCAAGCTCAAAAGTTAGAAGAGCTTGTCTCTTCAACGGCTGCTAAAAAGTCGAAAAAAACACGTTTTATTGCCGTTACCAGCGGCAAAGGCGGTGTCGGAAAAAGTACGATAAGCTCAAATCTTGCTTATGTTCTTTCCCAAAACGGCTTAAATGTCGGGATTTTTGACGCAGATATAGGCCTTGCAAATCTTGATGTAATGTTCAATGTGAAGATCAAGAAAAACATATTGCATGTTCTAAAGGGAGAAGCAAGCGTTTCAGATATCTTGATCCCCATTACTAGAAACCTTATACTGATTCCCGGTGAGAGCGGAGACGAGATACTGAAGTACTCTGACAAGGCCCTTTTTGAGAGATTTATGAGTGAGGCCGAGGTTCTGGATAAACTGGATGTTATGATAATAGATACAGGTGCAGGGATCGGGGACCATATAAAAATGTTTCTTGATGCGGCAGACGATGTCATAGTCGTTACCGTTCCTGATCCTGCCGCAATAACAGATGCATACGCGACTATTAAGACTATAGCGACTTTTAGAGATGATATAAACTTGATTATGAATCAGGTAAAGAGTGAAAAAGAGGCGGTGGCCGTTTATGAAAAGATCAAAAAGGTCGCTTCGGCAAATATCGGGGATAAATTAAAAATAAAACTGTTGGGCAAGATAAACAGTGATCTAAAAGTCTCATCTTCCGTGAAACAGAGAGCTCTTTTTAGTGTAATGCATCCGGGCTCAGTCGTGCATAAAGATATTTTATCGATTGCCAATGCGATTAATAGAAATTTGGAACGCGATGTGCTTGTTATGCCTAGCGAAAGCGGATTATCAGGGCTTTTCAAGCGATTAGTCAAGCACTTTTAAATTTAATTTAAGGCTTTTTTATATGTTGGGTGAGAACTTTATATACTTTTTTACTATTCAGGGGTTTTTTATGGGAATAGTATTTGGTGTATTGAAATCATTTGACGCAGAGGGTCTGTTAGTATATACATTTTTAATAACTACGTTTTTTTATCTATTTTCGCATGTAATAGTCTCATTGTATTACAGAACTTCGGTCGGAAAGTTATATTTCTTTCCAAAAGAGTCGCACGAGAAGAGGCTTGACATCTTTGCAAATGAGATTAACAAGAGAGAAAAAATAATAGACTCGGCTATCAAGATTACGGAAATAGCAGTCAATACAAACAGCCAAGATAGTGAGAAGAGTTCATGATTTCGGCATATACTCAGGATTTAAAACATAAAGAAGACGAGCTGGCGATTCAGTATTTGCCAGCTGTCAAAGCAATGGCTTTCAGACTAAAAGAGAGACTCCCTAGTTCTATAGATTATATGGATCTCTCAGCAATAGGCACGGAAGAGCTAATAAAACTTGCAAGAAGGTATGATGAGAGTTTAAACGACTCCTTTTGGGGATATGCAAAGAAAAGGGTATACGGTGCTATGCTGGACTATCTAAGAAGTCTTGACGTGCTTAGCCGTGCCAGCAGAAAACTCGTAAAAGCAATTGATTATGCAGTAGAAGAGTATAGAGTAGAACATGATGAAGAGCCTAGCGATGAAGAACTTGCAGAGATATTAGGCGAGAGCATTGAGAAGATACATGAAGCACGAATCGCTTCTACAATTTACACGGTTATGCCTCTTCAGGATCAGCTGCAAGTCGGAGATGAAGGCTCATCAATAGCAAATATAGAAAAAGAAGAACTTATAAACAATATTAAAACCGTTCTTGGTCAGTATAGCCAAAGAGAGCAGCTGATAATACAGTTTTACTATTTTGAAGAGCTGACTCTCAAAGAGATCAGTGATATTCTGGATATTACCGAGTCCAGAATTTCTCAAATACACAAGTCGGTTATCCATAAAATTAAAGAGAGTGTAGGAGCTTAAGATGGCAGATATACTTTCACAAGAAGAGATAGATGCGCTTTTAGATGTTGTTGATGATGAGGGGGATGATGTACTTGAGGGTGCCGAAGACTCTTTAATCTCTCAAAGACAGGTAACCCTTTATGATTTTAAGAGGCCAAACAGGGTATCAAAAGAGCAGCTTCGTGCATTTAGAGGAATACATGATAAGATGGCCAGGTCTCTGGCTTCTCAGATATCATCTATTATGCGTTCGATTGTTGAGATACAGCTTCATTCGGTAGATCAGATGACATATGGCGAATTTTTAATGTCATTGCCGAACCCTACCAGCTTCAACGTTTTTTCAATGAAGCCCTTAGAGGGCAGCGGAGTTATTGAGATAAATCCTTCGATAGCTTTTCCAATGCTTGACAGGCTGCTGGGCGGAAAGGGCGAGCCGTTTGATGCAAGCCGCGAATTCTCAGACATTGAGCTTAGTCTGTTTGAGACTATTTTAAGAGTTATGATGGCGACTCTAAAAGAGGCGTGGGGGCCTGTTATGGACATCTTCCCAAATGTCGAGTCCAAAGAGTCCAGCCCTAACGTAGTGCAGATCGTTGCTCAAAACGAGATTGTTGTAATGGTCGTTATGGAGATTATTATAGGGCAGAGTTCAGGAATGATGAACATCTGTTATCCTGTTATCGCGCTTGAGCCTGTCTTGCCTAAGCTTGCCAGCAGAGATCTGATGCTGAACGAAACAAGTACAAAGAAGAGTAGAAATACGGAGCTTCATGTGCTTCTTGGCGGTGCAAAAGTTGGGATCGAGGCAATGCTCGGTGACGCAGAGCTTTCGCTTAGAGACGTCTTGGATCTGCAAAACGGAGATATTGTAAGATTAAACAATGCTGCTGATGATATAGTTACGCTGTGTGTTGACGGCAAAGATAGATTTCGCGGGAAAATAGGTCTTAGAAGATTTAGAAAATCTATACAGATCACAGAGATAATAGATACGGAAAAAGATGCTGTTAAGCGTGCTTTAGAGAACTTTGAAACAATAAGACGTGAAAAGATCTCAGGTGTTAAGGAGATCATGCTTAAGAGCGAGAATGATGAAGATGAAGAGTATGAATATGATAGAAAAAGCAAAATAGGAGTAGATGATGAGTGATTTTATGAAGCTGTTTGAAGATGAAACGGTAGCTACAATAGAGGCACTGATAGGACAGGCTCCATCTCTTGAACTTAAAGAGGAGCAAGAGTTAAGTATAATATCTAATATCATACCGCCAATAGTCCTTTTAAACATAAGTATCAGTGGAGATGTTGATGCATCAGCGATGGTCGCTTTGACGCCAAATCTTGTCACATCGCTCTCAGATATGATGATGGGCGAAGAGGCAAGTGAGAGAGAAGATGTAGGTGAAGATGATTTAGATGCGGCAAAAGAGATAGTATCAAATATATTCGGAGCGATATCAAATACTCTTTCGGCTCAAAAAGAGTTGCCTGTTCTCTCTTTTAGTATTGAAAAAATAGAGTACATAGGAGAGAATAAAGAGGTCTCTTTAGAGAACTACAGTAAGATGTTTGTTTACCACTTTAACATAGAAAATCTAAAATCTCTTTTTATGTTTATAATGGATGATAATTTGCAAGATGCAGTATTTAAAACCAGTGAAGCCTCAAGTAATGGAGCAAAAGCAGAGTCAAGTAATTCTCAAAACACGATGTCGTCCGTTTCTTTAAACAATGAAGAGATGAATAATATATCTCTAATTATGGATGTAAAGCTTCCGGTCAAGGTCAGAATAGGTAAGAAAAAAATGCTTTTAAAAGATGTTTTAAATATGGATATTGGATCTGTAATAGAGTTAAATCAGCTTGCAAACGACCCGCTTGAGATTCTAGTGGACGATCATGTGATCGCAGAAGGCGAGGTTGTAATAGTAGACGGAAACTTTGGAGTTCAAATTACTACTATCGGAACAAAGAGAGAGAGATTAAACCAATTAAGATCATAGAAGAATAGAAAGTAGCATATATGCGTAAAAAAAAAGATGATTTAACAAAAAAGTATATAAAAGAGATTAAATCAGCTGATGTTTGGAGTGTTTTTAAGATAGTTGCCGACTTTGTAAAGGGTTTTGACGAGCTGGGAGAACTTGGACCTACAGTCACAATGTTTGGAAGTTCAAGAGTCGATGGTAATAACAAATATTATAAAAAAGCGCAAGAACTCTCTTCTATGTTGGCAGAGAGAGGTTTTAACATTATGACTGGTGGCGGACCTGGAGTTATGGAAGCCGCAAACAGGGGAGCCTTCGAGCATAAGAACGTAGAGTCGATAGGTCTCAATATAGATCTTCCTTTTGAACAAATCCCAAACAAATACACTACTACAGATCTGAATTTTGACTACTTTTTTTCAAGAAAAGTGATGTTGGTTAAATACTCTATAGGTTATGTGATATTTCCCGGCGGCTACGGAACTTTGGATGAGCTGTTTGAAGCCTTAACGCTTATTCAGACCAAGAAGGTGACAGGGGTTAAGATTTTCGTTATAGGAGTAGAGTATTACAAACCGTTGCTTAACTTTATTGAAAAAAAAGTTTATAAAAACGGAATGATCAGTGAAGAGGACTTTAAACAGATAAGGCTTACGGATGATCTGCAGCTTGTTGTTGATGAGCTTGAGGCTTCAATACTGGAGCAAATTAAGTTTCTTAAAGATTGCGGATTAGAGGATACTCAATACTCCAAGATGTTAAAAGATTTCTTTGCAGACAAAGATATTAAAGCATGAAAAAAGAAAACTCAGCTAAAAAAGTTCTTGTCGGGATGAGCGGCGGTGTTGACTCTACCGTTACAGCACTGCTTCTAAAAGAGCAGGGCTATGATGTTGAGGGGCTGTATATGAAACTCCACTCCAAGCCCGGTTACCATGAGATCAATCAGGCAAGAGCGCAAAAAGCTGCTGATTTTGTCGGTATAAAACTGCATGTTATTGACTTGCAAGACACTTTTAACAAAGAAGTGTTTCAACCTTTTATAGACACTTATGCTCAGGGAAAGACTCCAAACCCGTGCGCATTGTGTAACAGAAGCCTAAAGTTTGGAGAGATGGTAAAGTTTGCGGATAAAATCGGTGCAGACTATATAGCTACGGGGCATTATATAAAAACAGACGGAAAGTATTTTTACGAAGCGGATGACGACAGTAAAGATCAAAGTTATTTTCTTTTTTATGTAGATAGAACAATTTTACCAAGATTACTGTTCCCGTTGGGAGATAAAAAAAAGAGTGATATAAAAAAATTAGCTGCGTCAATAAAAGGGCTGGAATCATTTGCATCTCAAAGCGAATCCTCTGAGATATGCTTTGTTGATACAACTTATACAGATTTGCTAAAAGATTATGTAGATGTAGACAAAACAGGTGAAGTTCTTGATAAGGAAGGGAATGTAGTCGGCGAACATAAAGGCTACATGCATTATACGATCGGAAAGAGAAAAGGATTCACTGTCCGAGGTGCTCATGATCCTCATTACGTATTAAGTATCGATGCCGAAAAAAACAGGATTATTGTCGGTAAAAAAGAAGATCTTGCCTGCAATAGCGTAGTGCTAAACAATTTAAATCTTTATACAGACGAAAAAGAGTTTGATACTACCGTTAAATTAAGGTATAGAACAAGGGCTGTTCCTTGTCATGTTCGAATAAAAGACAATAAAGCTTACGTCACTCTCAAAGAGAGTGTTTTTGGAGTAGCAACTGGACAGGCGGCTGTTTTTTATGATGATAAAAAACTAATAGGCGGCGGCTGGATAGAAGAAAACTAAATACAATTTTACCTCTAAAAAAACCTCTTTATAAATTCTCCTAAAAATTAAGAAATAAATAAGGGATATTTCTCTATAATTCCCCTCCACAAACAGAGAGACCTAAAGTTTAGGTTTAAAGAGTCTAGGTTTGAGATCATTGAAAACTAAGCAAGTAAATAGACTTTAATAACTAGAAAAATAGTTAGATAGTCATAGATAAGTTTACTTAGAAATAACTAATATAACACAACCGTCTATTCTATATATACCCACAAGGTATTTATAGCAATAGATACTTTACAAGTCTGCATACTATTTATAGTATGTAGCAAACAAAGCCAAAGATTTTGATCTTGGGCTATGGAATCAGATAACTTCAATTATGGAGAGTTTGATCCTGGCTCAGAGTGAACGCTGGCGGCGTGCTTAACACATGCAAGTCGAACGGTAACA
>JBFEYZ010000104.1:0-6181 GCA_041561855.1 Sulfurimonas sp.
CCCGCTTACCGTACATATCTTACCCGCAAGTCCCTCTTTGCCCTCAAGCTCTAACATAGTCTGTGTAAAATATACGACGCCGTAGCCTGTAGCTTCCGGTCTCATCAAAGAGCCACCGAACATATATGGCTTGCCTGTTAAAACACCGTCATACGAAGATGTTATTTTTTTATACTCTCCAAAAAGATACCCTATCTCTTTAGCCCCGACTCCAATATCTCCCGCCGGCACGTCAATGCGGGGACCTATATATTTATGAAGCTCTGTCATATATGCCGAGCAGAACTTCATTATCTCAAAATCGCTCTTTCCTTTGGGATCAAAATCACTTCCGCCCTTTGCGCCGCCTATAGGCAGGCCGGTAAGCGAATTTTTTAAAATCTGTTCAAACGCCAAGAATTTCAAAACTCCTTCATTAACGCTTGGGTGAAAACGAAGTCCTCCTTTATAGGGTCCCAGAGTGTTGTTGAATTGAACCCTATAGCCGGTATTTACCTTAATATTATTATTGTCATCCAGCCAACTGACTTTAAATTTTATAATCCTGTCCGGCACTATCAATCTCTCCAAAACTGAATATCTAGCATACCTTTCATCGGAATTCAGAAGCGGAGCAATTGAAGATATGACCTCTTGAACTGCTTGAAAAAAAACATTGTTTTGAGCACAATCACCGACTAAAATCTTTTTTATATTATCTTGAGATATATCCATGTTTTCCTCTATACGATCAATTAACTGATTATACAAAAATATCTTAAAGCAAATATTATTAGAAGGTCTGAAACCCTCTTCTCTTGTATTGATGTAAAACAAACACTCTGATTACGACTTATGCTAAAATGCAATGAAAAAAGGATCTACTATTACTTATACAATTGTTCACACCATTCATATATTTTCGGTTTTTATTTACGGCGGTTTTTTATTTGTGGACATTCTCTTTCTATCAAAGATGGGTCAGAACCTCAATGACGACGAGCATGCAAAAGCCAGAGAGGCTATTATGATGCATGTAAGAAAAGTTGTCCCCTACGCTTTGATGGTAGCCGTTGCAAGCGGAGCCTATCTTTTTTCGCAGGTCTTCGGCAAGATAGAGAACGGCTCACTCTCCTATTTTCAAACGCTTTTGGCAATAAAAGCATTTTTAGGTTTATGGCTGGGTCTTAGAGGAATAAATCAAAAACTCTTTAAAATAAATCCGTGGGTATTTAAGAGCCATTTTTTCCCATTTAGCCTGGTTGTCATAATTATTCTGCTTTCTCAATTTATGTATTTGTAAATACACAGTTTAAGGACATATTTAAATTCACAATTTAAGGACATATTTAAATTCATTGTTATAGAATGTGATATTTTTATCTCATCAATCGCCATAACAAGGAATTTAAATGTTTCAAAACTTAAGTATTCACAAAAAGATGAATTACTTTATTACCATGGTGGCAGTCTCAGTATTTTCTGCAGCAGCATCTATATTTTTGGCTATGGGTCATATTGAATCAAAGTATGAACATCTGCATCACAACTCAATGATAGGCGGTCTTACAACTCTTAAAATAGAGAAAAGCCTTAACTACACAAGCAGACTCTCAAGAGACATAATGCTTGGCGGCGACTATGAGAAAAACATCCAGAAACTGGACAAAACGCTCAAAGAGATTGAAGGGCACTTTACTCTATTAGAGAAGCTTATGGAAAAAGAGTCATCTCTTACTATGGTAAAAGATGCTAAAAGCTCAACCATGCTCTTTTTGCAGAATACCCTTACAATGATGAAGTCATTAAATTCTAAAGACATACTAGAAAACAAAGACGGCATATATGCAAACTATTCAAAAGAGCTGACCCCGTTTGCAAATGCTTCCAGAGAGGCTTTTGCAAAGCTCGTAGAGCTAAAAGCTGTAGAGCTTGAAAACGACTCGATGGGGCTTGCTGCCGAGATTAACTTTTTTAAATTCTTAGCTCTTATTGCCGGGATTGCAGTAGGTATAATAGTTTTAATCCTAGCAACTATGATAAGAAAATCTATTACAAGCGGAATAAACGACTTTACAACATTGATAAGCCATGTATCAAAAGGCGATTTCAGTCATCAAGCTACAACGGTAGACAGAAACACCGAGCTTGGTATTATGGGATACGAACTCACTGAACTTATCAAACACACCAAAGATCTTATACATGAGATAAACACTACAATTACTGACGCTTCTAAAGGTATTTTTACACACCGTATCTCTTCTGAAGGAATGAGCGGAGAATTTGTAGATGCTATAGAGAGTGTCGGCAAAAGCATTGAGTTTATGAAAACACAGCATCTTAAAGCACAAAGAGATGTGTTTAACTCAAAGATAAGCACAAAGAGCGTCATGGTTACCGAATCTCTCTCTATGATCATCTCTGACCTGGATGAGAACCTTCATGATTTAAAATCTGTTACATCTGCAACAAAACAGGCTTCAGAACTGGCAAGCAACTCAAGAAACGATATAACAGACATAACAAGTGAACTTAATGCCCTAAACGAGCAGGTAAATATCAATAACGACAGCATAAGCGAAATAGCAAATCAGGCGAATGAAATAACTTCAGTTATCCAACTTATCACAGATATTGCTGATCAGACAAACCTCTTAGCACTAAATGCAGCAATAGAAGCAGCGCGTGCAGGCGAGCATGGAAGAGGATTTGCAGTTGTTGCGGACGAAGTGCGCAAACTTGCGGAAAGAACTCATAAAGCAACAGGAGAGATATCCGTCTCTATCAAATCTCTGCAGCAGAATATGAGTGAGATCCAAACAAGCTCAGACAATATGAAACAGACGGTAGAAGGCTCTACCGAGAAGATAAACGGTTTTGAGAATACACTTGTAGAGCTAAGCGAGAACTCTTCAAAAATAGTTGACTACTCTTACGGTATGGAAAACAGTATATTCATAGTTCTTGCAAAACTAGACCAGATACTCTTTAAATCCCGTGCTTACAACTCCATTATATCTCTTAAAAATGTCGTGCCGTCAAAACCTGGAGACAAGTGCCGTCTAGGTGAGTGGTGTTCTGATGAAGGCCAAAGAAGATTCGGCCATACAGAAACTTTTGCAAAACTTGATACTCCTCGTACAACAGTAAGCAAAAAAGTACATGAGAACCTCAGCTATCTTGAAAAAGATGCTGAGACAGAAACTATAAAAAATGCAGATAAGATCATTAAAAACTTTGATGAGATGGAGAAGGTGTCTTCAGAGGTATTTGAGCTTCTAGATAAAATGTTAAAAGAATAGACCCTAACTTCTCTTTACTCCCACTCCTCATATTTGGAGTTGGAGTGCTTATCCTTCTTATAACGCCTTGCATTCTTGCTCTTGTCAAGTTGATTTGACTCATAAAGAATCTCCTCCTTTATATCATTGACATCTTTATCGCTATCTTTATAAGCAATTATCTTTTTAACCAGTTTTTGCAGATCCTGAAGCTCCCCTTTGTATAAAGATATCTCTTCGACTCTTTGAAGCACCTTGAGGCTGTTTTCTATTTTTTTATCATATCCCTCTTTGGAAATGTTTGATGTCGTAGACAAATAAGAGACAATCCCTTTGTGAAATCTCTCTAGCGCCCTTATATAGCGTAGTCTCATTGCATTATCTATTGCTTTTTGTGATGCCATTCTCTGCCCATTATTCAATCTTCGATACAATTATACACTTAATTTTTAGCGTGGAGCGTTTATTTGAAGAAATTTTTTTTAACTGTTTTAATCTTGTCTGCATCTCTTTTTGCCTCAATAAAAAAT
Source organism: Sulfurimonas sp. (assembly GCA_041561855.1). Classification (GTDB taxonomy): domain Bacteria; phylum Campylobacterota; class Campylobacteria; order Campylobacterales; family Sulfurimonadaceae; genus Sulfurimonas. Next base: position 3,794 of record JBFEYZ010000104.1, read on the forward strand.
CAGGAAGCGTCTTTTGAACTTATAAATTCTAACATACCTATTGTTGACATAAGAACACCTGGAGAGTGGAAAGAGACAGGCCTGCTTAAGGGTTCTATCCCTATTATGCTCTTTGATGAAAAAGGAAATTACGATCTTAAGGATTTTTTAGAGAAATTAAACAACTCCGTGGACACTAAAAAACCGTTTGCTCTTATCTGCAGAACAGGAAGCAGAACAAAAATATTAGCACAATTTTTATCGCAGAAACTTGGCTATGACGTCATTAATCTAAAAAGCGGCATCGTATATGCAAAATATATGAGACTGCCTATTCTTCCATATAGACCAAACTAAAAGCACTCTCCATAAACCTTGCAGTTTTTTAAATTCCTCTTCTATTTCATAACCAGAATAACTGCAATATTTGCCGTTATTGCACTTATTGCCTTTCTACTCTGGGCTTTTTTGTATGCTCTTTTTATCTAGAGCTACCGGCGCTTCTATCTTATTTACCATCGCATAGAGCGTCGGAAGATAGATAAGATTTAAAAAAGTTCCCCAAAGAAGCCCAAATCCCAGGGATATTGCAATCGGCTGAAGTATAACTGCCTGCCCGCTTGCGTAAAATATTAGAGTCAACAGCCCCAAAAATGTTGTTACAGAGGTAATGACTATAGGTCTGAGTCTCAGCTTTGCACGCTCCAAGAACTCATCTAACTTATGCGTTCCGTGTAAAAAATCAAGCATGATGATCCCGTCATTTATAACAACACCGGCAAGCCCCAATATTCCTATGACTGAAGGCATAGATAGATTTATACCGAGAAGTTTATGACCAAGAAGCGCACCAAGAGCGGATAGAGGAATAACGCTCATTACCATAAGAACATATTTTATTTTTGAGAAAATAAGCAGAAGAGTTAAAAAAATCAGAAATATTGCGAAGAAAACCGCTTTTTTCATATCGCTTTTTAGCTGTTCGTTCTTCTCTTTCTCACCTAGAAGTTCTACATTTACGCCTATTTTTCTGATCTCGTCAAGAGTAGGCTTTAGTTTATCAAGTATCTCTTCTGAGGTAATATTTCTCTTGTCTACATTTGCAAAAACGGTTTTTATGATGTTTCCGTTTAGCTTGTTTATCTTCTCATAATCTCTTACCTGAGTTATCTCTGCGATATCGGATAGCTTTACGTATCTGCCGTCATTGAGTGCTATGTTGAAATTTAAGAATGCCGATATGCTGTCTTTTGCATCCTCTTGTGTTTTTATCTCCATTATTCCCAGATCGTTAAAAGTAGTTCCCTGTTTTTGTTCCAAGAAATATGCACTGAGAGTTCTAGCTACAGATGCTTCACTAAGCCCCAGACTCTCTCCGTAAGAGTTTACTTTGATCTTATACTCCATCTTTCCATATTTGATATTATCACTGTAATCTCTTATATGCTCCATTTTGGAGAGCTTCTCCTCTAAGAGTTTAATTCCGCTTTGAAGTACGCTGTCGTTGTTTCCTGATAGATTAATCTGAATATCGCTCCTGATAAGACCTGGTTTGTCTTCCATAACACCGAGATCTTCCATCTTGTACTTATCTTTGTAAACGCTTATTATCTCTTGAGCCCTTGGAGAGAGCACAAAGGTCTGCTTCTGCCTTATCTTCTCAGGATCGTTAAACTCAAAACTAAAATTTAAAATCGGATTTACATACTTGTCGACCCAGTTTGTATCAACCCTGTCGTATAACTCCATGGTTATCATAAAGACGCCGTTGTTTCTCTGCGTATCTCCGGAGAGACTTCTTCTGTAGCCTACAACTGAGGATATCCCCTTTAGAGAGAACTCCTCTGCATGTTCCATCAGTTTTGCCTCGATCTCTTTAGATATAGCATAAGTATCCTCCAGAGGAGTGTTAATGTCGACTTTTCCGGAGATATAAAGATAATTTCCGTCAAAATTCGGAAAAAACTGAAATTTCATTGATTTTGCGGTATAAAAAGTTGCAAGCGGTATCAATATTATAAAGAGCATAAGTGATAGTTTTTTATGATGCAAGAAGCGTAAAATGATCTTTATATATAGTTTTTGAAACGGCTCCCAGCTAATTAAGTTATTACTCTTTTTCAAAAACTCCTGTGCATGAAGCGGTAGAAAGAGGAAGCTCTCTATCAAAGAACCCATTAAAATAATGATGACCGTGATCGGAATCAGCAAAATAAAAAGAGCGATCTCACCCTGCATCATAAATATAGGCAAAAATGCGACTACCGTAGTAATTGTTGCAAGTGTTACTGGGAGAATCATCTCTTTGACGCCTGTTATTGCAGCATCATAGTTATTCATCCCCTCATCGATATGGCGCTGAATATTTTCACTTACAACGATCGCATCATCGACGACTATTCCTATGAC
>JBFEYZ010000105.1:0-6167 GCA_041561855.1 Sulfurimonas sp.
ATTAGCTCAGCGGTAGAGTAGGTGACTGTTAATCACTTGGCCACTGGTTCGAATCCAGTATCCGGAGCCACCACATTTAAAATCCACAAATTATCCTATTAAATAGTTTTTAATCTTTTTGACTGTACGATTAGTCATATATGACTAAAAGGTTTTTCATGAAAAAAGATTGGTCTGCTATTAGAATTACACTCTTGTTATACTTCATAGTATTTTTTATTCCCATTAACTACTATTTTGCGAAAGATTCGTTTAACAGCATGAAAAACGATGCTCCAACTCTAAATAACCTTGTTTTTCTCAGCAGCGCTATTCAATCTCTATCTGTTGAAAGTGACTTACATAACAAAGAGATATTGATAAAGAATATTCACTTATCATTAGATACGATTGAACAAAATTTTATAAATTTTTTGCCAAACAAAGAATACATAGAGCTATTTCGTGCAAAAAAAATATTTTCTTTATTAAAAAATGCCTATAAAAAGTTACAAGCATCCGTTGAAAACGGTACTGAAATAAAAGCTGCTACAGATAGAGTTTCTATGGAGATCAATACCTTTTCTAAACTCGTCGAGGAAATGACATCTTATAAAATTGATACGGCTTTAAACAAACTCTATATCTCCCTTACTTTAACAATACTTTTAGTAATTATTCTAATATTTACTGTGCGAACCTATATTAGATTGCAGTTTTTAAAGCATGCTATACATGACCACGTAACCGGCCTGTACAATAAAAAATATTTTGACAGTGTTCTGCAAAACTCAAAAGAACTAGCAATACGCCATAACCAACCACTATCGCTTCTTCTTCTCTCGATAAACAACTATGATGAAATAAAAGCATCGTTAAATAGAGCTGATTTTGAGAAATCTCTAAAGGAACTCGGTACACTTTTTAGCCACTTATTCAGACGCAGCGACATTGTTTGCAGGATCGAGGACAATTGTTTTGCCTCAATTGCACCTAATGCATTATTGATAAACATACAAAAAATTTCACTCAGATTACAAAAAGAGCTGCAATCAAAACTTGCACAAAATAAAATCGAATTACAAATATCAATAGGTATTGCCTCATGCGAAGATGACGCTCCATGTTTAATTCTTGAGAAAGCCAAAAAAAACATGGAAAGCTTTTCTGCTATTAGACTAGGATACGATTTATGAAAAGAGCTGCTTTTAACCTAATTGAACTTATTTTTGTAATCATAATTTTAGGTATATTGTCTAGCGTTGTAATCATAAAAATGGGTAATATGGCAAATTATGCTAAAGAGACTCAACTTAAATCTTTTGTCGGGACGCTTAATAGATCGGTAGGTCCCACTATTTGGCTTAAATCAATAAAAGATGGTCATAATGGAAGTGTTACTTTTGTGGATTATGATGCTAATTTAGACGAGTATATTGATATTATTCCAAACTATACTTTAAGCCCAACACTCATAAACTGCAACGAAAGTGCGGATGGAATTTTTGTCAGTTATTCATTTGGGAAAAATTACGAAGTACACTGTAGAGATGGAAATAGAACAACCAGCCCTGGTTTTCGACTATACAATCAAACTGATAGCGTCTATATAGAATAACATTGAAGATTCTAAATAATTCTCAGATGTTTTACAAAAGCATCGACAATGATCTTATACCCTTTTTCATTCGGATGAATATAGTCGATTTTAAACTCATTCTTGGAGAGTACGTCAGATAGAACATCTTCTTCAAAAAAGACTTCTGTTTCATCTGCAACTTCAGCATAGATGGAGTGTGTCTTAAATCCAAGCAGACCAAAGTCTGGAACCCCGACAAGCAAAACCTTTGCTCCACTTGCTTTTATGGTCTCTACCATCTGGGTAAGGTTTGCTTTCAACTTCTCAACTGAGCGTTTTTGGATAATGTCGTTACCGCCGTGGCAGAGTATGACCAAGTCCGGTTTTTGTTCTAAAAGCTTTGCAAGCCGCTGCAATCCTTCAGATGACTCTTCACCTGAAATGCCCCCGTTTATAACACGAACGCCTGTTCTTTTTTGAAGCTGTGCAGGGTAGCTGGCTTTTTCTGAAACACCGTAACCGTAAGTGATACTGTCGCCAAAGGCAAGTATCGTCGCATCGCTGCGTAGTTTGATGTGTGAGGAGTCATCCTCACTCTCTTTTGTGATTATCGTAAATAGCATAATAGCAGCAAGTACAACGGTTATAAGTTTTATTTTATTCATCAAACTATTTGTAAAATAGTTATGCGCTAAACATCATCTTTGCAAGAACTACGATGAAAAAGCCAAGAACCAAAACTACTTTATGGAAATGCTCCTGCATAAACTGAGGCTTTTTGCGACCCGTAAACTTTGTAAAAAGGTTAAACAGAACACCCAATGCAATTATTAGTGCCAAGACAATTTTAATAACAAGAAGCTTTTGCATATCCGTTTCAAAAAAGCCCGCATTTGAGTTTATGTACTTTGACATCATCATGCCGCCTGTTAAAACAATAACAAGAAGTGAAATAGGGAAGATCTTGAAGCTTTTAGAGCCCAGTGTCTGGTTGATCTTCTCATCCGTCTCTTTGCCGAACTTATTTTTGAGTGCGGAGATCATAGCTACGTCCGTAAAAACATAACCTAAAAACATAATTGCCAAAACTAGGTGGATTATATGTGCGTATGGATAGACTGCTTCCATTGTTGCTCCTGTGTAAAATTAGTGCAATTATATCAAAGATGCCAATTGAAAAACTTGCATATTGACTTAAAGCTCTCATCTAAAGGTGCTTTAATAATTACTATTTCATCACTGTACGGATGCCTGATCTGAAGTTCACTTGCATGCAGAAGCATTCTGTGACAATTGAACTCTTTACGAATCAGTTTGTTGTGTTCCCCTCTTCCGTACTTTGTATCGCCTAAAATATGGTGAGAGATATGTTTCATATGGCGGCGAAGCTGATGTTTACGCCCTGTTTGCGGCTCCAAGTGCACAAGAGAGTATCTTGTTTTCTCATACTTTCCCACCGAGTATGGAATCTCTACAGTGGCAACTCTTCTGTAGAAAGTTGTTGCATCTTGAGGCTCTTTATCCTCAGAACTCTCTTTATCTGCGATCTTGTCAAGCTTTATGCTAAGAGCATGTTCTATCACTCCGCTCTCATCTACATAACCGCGCACAACTGCCAGATAGCTCTTTTTTGTCTCTCTTGAGCTAAACTGCTCGCCCATAAGCTTTGCACTATCTTTGTCAAGCGCAAAAAGCAGGACCCCTGATGTCGGCTTATCTAAACGATGAACCGGGTAGACAAACTGTCCTATCTGCTCACGAAGTATCTGCACTGCGAACTGTGTCTCATGTCTGTCAATGGGAGAGCGGTGGACCAAAAGACCCGATGGCTTGTTTATCGCCACCAGATGCTCATCTTTGTATAAAATCTCCAGCAATATAGATCAACCGCGCTTTGTTGTTTTTCTTTTTTTCGTGGTTACAGGCTTTTTATAAGTCTCGCCTTTTTCGCTCTTTTGGACTTTTTGAGGTTTTTTATAAGGTTTTTTGGCTCTTTTTGTCTCTGTTTTTTTGTGTTCGCTCTTTAATTTTAGCTCATCTTGATCTTTTCTACGTATGGTCGGATCAGGTTCAAAACCCTCCACAGTCTCTTGTGGTATTTTCATCCCGATAAGCTTCTCTATAGCTTTAATATCATACTTCTCATATATGTCGATCAGGCTTATCGCCATCCCCTCTCTTCCTGCACGGCCTGTTCGCCCTACTCTATGAACATAATCCTCAGGGATGGACGGCAGTTCGTAGTTTATGACAAAAGGGAGTTCCTCTATGTCAAGACCTCTTGAAGCGATGTCGGTCGCGACAAGAACTTTTGTTTTTCCCTCTTTAAAATCGTTTAGAGTCTTTAATCGGTTTGCCTGTGTTTTGTCTCCGTGTATGACCCCGCATTTAAGTCCGTCTTTTTTCAGCTCTACTACAAGTTCGTCTGCACTTGCTTTTGTTCTTGTAAAGATAAGTACCTGCCTAAAATTTCTCGAACCTATTACATAAGCCAACAGCTGAGCTTTTTTGTCTGTATCTACCAGATAAGCTACCTGATTTATGGTATCAACCGTAGAATTTTTCTTTGAAGCCTCTATAAATGCAGGCTTTGTGAGTATAAGCTTTGAGAGTTTTCTCACCTTCTCACTGTATGTGGCTGAGAAAAGAAGAGTCTGATGTCTCTTTGGCAAAAGAGGATGAATCTTTTTTATCTCTTTTACAAATCCCATATCTAACATTCTGTCCGCTTCATCAAGCACAAATATCTCTACATTTGAGATATCAAGCCCCTTCTCGATATGTTCTAGCACTCTTCCCGGTGTCGCGATTATAATATCGACACCCTCTTTTAAAACTCTTTTTTGATAATCCAGATCTTTTCCGCCTACCAAGACGGCGATATTAAGAGGCATATTCTTGGCAAAACCCTGCAGATCATCGTAAATCTGCAAAGAAAGCTCTCTTGTCGGAGATAAAATGATCCCTCTCAAGCTCCTGTTTTCATCAGCGGATGTTTTTCTTAGCCTTTGAATCATAGGAAGCCCGAAAGCAGCCGTTTTGCCGGTTCCTGTCTGAGCTGTTGCAAAAACATCGCTTTTTCCCAAAACTAATGGAATCGCTCTTGTTTGAATATTTGTAGGTTGTTTATAGCCCAAATCTTCTATAGCGCTAAGAAGTTGCTTTATAACTCCCAATTTTTCAAATGACATTATCTACCTACTTTCAATTAATACCGCAATTTTAGCACATTATTAAAAAAATAAGTTTTTTATGGCTATAATCACCACAGATTTCAAAACGGCATAACTAATGATAAGAAAGACGTTTAAAAACTTAAGCGCGCACGAAAAGCTAAAGACATTTACCGATAAATACAATATTCCCATAGAGTATCTCTCTGCAAATAGGAAGATGGTCTCGCGTGCCGTGTTAATAGGACTTTTTATTGCATTCATTCCTATGCCTATGCAGATGCTCGCAGTTGTCGCCGTCATACCGTTTGTAAGATTCAATGTACCTATTGCTCTGGCTATGTGCTGGCTGAGCAATCCGTTTACAATGCCTTTTATGTACTATATTGAGTATATCACAGGAAGCTTTCTGCTCGGAATGGAGACTACACCTGTTGAGATGACTCTGGAGTGGTTTAGCGATAATATAGGAAATATTTTTATTCCGCTCTATGTCGGAACTGCCTTTTATTCCGTCTCAGTTTCATCTTTGGCATACTATCTGGTAAACCATCTCTGGAGAAGCTCGGTAAAAAAAGACCAGGATTCACGTAAAAACGGCACTTACAAAAGATGGTCAACCAAAAAAGATAAAACTTCTGAGCAAGAAGAGCCTAAAGCTTAACGCTTCTTTTTTTAAAATAGACCCAAGCAATAACACCTATAAAGCTCATAGCCAGACTCATGACCTGCCCCTGCGTTATAAAATTACAACAGACATAACCTATCTGAATGTCAGGCGCGCGCCAAATCTCTGCAATCGCCCTAAATGCTCCGTAGCTTATGCCGTAGATTAAAATAAGCTCTCCGCTATAGCTCTGAATCCTTCTAAACATACAGACGACTACAAAAACACCAAAGCCCTCCAAGACAGCTTCATATAACTGTGACGGATGACGCATGATGCCATCTACCAATATTCCCCAAGGCACATCTGTCTCACGGCCGATAAGCTCTTTGTTCAAAAAGTTTCCTATCCGTCCAAAGACAAATGCAAGAGGTACGCTGATAGCCACCAAGTCCATTATCTTTCCGATTTTTATTTTATGCTTTTTGGAGTATAGATATGTTGCAAGTAAGAAACCGAGTACGGCACCGTGATAGCTCATGCCTCTTATGCCTACAAATTCATCCCCGACAAACGGGTTGAATATCTGCCAAGGATGAGAAAGATAGTAGAGTATTTGAGGATCATAAAACAGTATATAACCGAGTCTGGCTCCTAAAATAACACCTATCTCTACATAGATAAAATAGATATCTATGCCTTGTTTGCCAAAATCAAGGCCATCTTTTTTTATAAAATATTTACCGATATAAAGAGCACTTAAAAGTGCCAAAACATACATAATTCCATACCAGTGTACGGGAATTGAAAATATATGAAACGCTACGGG
>JBFEYZ010000106.1:0-6161 GCA_041561855.1 Sulfurimonas sp.
AACGGCGCAAAAAAAGTTTATTTTTGAGAAAAATGGCGAAAAATTAAGCCAAAACAGTCTAAGATATATAGTTACAAATGTCTTTAGAAGAGTCGGCTTAAAAGTCACTCCGCATCAGCTCAGGCACTCTTACGCATCGAGTCTTTTAAATGGCAGGGCTCCTATTGCTGATGTCAGCGAGCTGTTGGGGCACTCATCTATGGCAACGACACAAATATATACGAAACTGGGTAGTGCATTGAAACAGGAAAACTACAACTCGGCTCATCCTCTTTGTGGAGCTTCTGAGTAATGATTGGTAAATTTTTAGAGACTTTATATACGAAAGTTTTTATAAATATCATTGTTGAAAACTTACAGACGGTAGTATATGTTGAGGTCTGTTCAAAAAAAGATGTACTGCAAAGCACGCATAAAGTCTTTGAAACAACAACGATAAACTCAAAGATGTATGAGTTTGTCCGCTCTTTTTTTAAAGAGACCCCGTTTTGTTATATATCCGTCTTGGATAAGTCCTCTAATCAGGGAGCCATCCCAACTTGTACCGTGAGTGAGATGGAGAACTATTGCGATATTAATTCATCGGAGTATATCTGTTATTCGGATAAGTGGGCTTTTTACACCTCTGAATATGATATAGAAGCCATAAAACACGAATACAGAAGCATCGGACTCGATTTTATTTTCTCTCCCTTTGCAATAATGGCTAACTTTTTTAAAGATAAGATAGAAAGCACTCTGGCTATGTTTGTCTTAGTCGAAGACAACTATCTCTCTTTTACTGTATTTGAAAACTCAAAACTGCTTTACGCAGAGTATCTGGATATGCAGCATCACAAGGACGATGAAGATATGTTGATTGACTCTTCTCTTGAGGATGACGATATTTCGCTCGGTATAGAGGGGATAGATCTTGAAGATATGAGCAGCATGGATGATGATGATGACTCTACTGGTTTTGACGACTTTACCAATATTGAAGATCTTGACAGCGGCGAGGATATGGATGAGTTTTCTGAGATACAGGAGATTGAAGAGAGCGTAGAGACTGATGTTGATATCTCAAGCGACGGATTCAATGAAGACTATCAGAGATTTTCACTTATACAGAGCGCACTTAACACTTTTTATAAGGACCAGAAGTATGCGAGTCAGTTTATAGAGACGATCTATATAGCCGACGGTATAGGGACAAGCTCTGAGCTTAAGAGTTATCTTGAAGAGGAGATGTTCTTAAACGTATATATAAGAAAAATAGATCTAGGCGCCGCACTGTGTGAGATGGCAAAGGCAGAGGCAAATGAGATATAGTTATATAAAACCGAGAGAAAAAACGGTCTTTACAAAAGATATACAGCTTCTTTTTACCTTTTTTGGCGTCACTCTTTTTATGCTCTTTAGTACATATGCTTTCTTGCTTTTCAAAGACTATAGATTTAAGAGCGAGATAAAAGATATTGCCAAGCAAAAAATCCAGCTGCGTACAAATATATCAAATATGAATACCCAGATCACAGTTGTTGAGAAGCAGAGCCTTTTTTCCGAGAAGGTTTTTACAAAGAACAGCGTTTTAAAAGAGAGCATAAACAATCTATTTGATCTGGTTCCGAGCAGAATAACGCTCTCTGAGGCAAAAATTATGCAAGACGGACTCATTCTTTACGGAATTACGCCAAATAAGGACGTCTACAATTTTATGCTTCAAGCTCCGCTTCGCTCAATATTTCATAGAACATACAGCAGTTTTTACCCGGCGGAGAACGGTTGGTTGAGATTCGTATCAACAAATTATATAGATGAAGAGGAGTTAAGCAGTGAAAATTAATTTCTCAAGACAAAATATATATCTGATGGCAGTTACGCTGTTTTTGCTTCTCTTCGTTCTTATATTCTCTTTCGGAGTTCTGATTCCCAAGGGCAAAGAGTACAGGATCAAGAAGACAGAGCTTAAAAAAGAGAATCTTGAACTAAAACGCCTTAGTGATTTCTCTATTGAAAAAGAGGTTATCCTCCAAAAGCTGCAAAGCGATAATCTGCACGTAATAAAAGCATTTTCAACAGAGTTTAATGCTCAGAGGTTTGAGAAACAGCACAAACCGTTTTTTAGTACTTTGAGCGTCTCAAAAATGAGCAAGGGCGAAGATGAGGAAGAGTTTAGTGTATATGAAGTAAATACGACATCACAGGTCAGTTCGCCTAAGAGTTTTTATAATTTTCTTGAAGCGGTTAACAAAAGTGACTGGATCATAGCCGTTAATTTTCCGATAAACTTTAAAAGAGACGGTGAGATGATCAGCTCATCTTTTACCATGAAGGTATACAACAATAAAGAATCAAACGCTACTAAGTAGTTCTTTTACTTTTAAAAAAGCACTTTGGTTTTTGTACAGATAGGGTCTGAGTTTGGGCTCTATTTTTAGAACCCTGCACTCATCTTTAAACTTGTCATCCATCTTGTTTTTCTCTTGCTCATATGGGGCTATAAAGATTAATCCTCTGTCCTGATTTATAATAAAACGTCTGCCTGCAATGACGGTAGAGCTGTTTTTTAAAGCTTCCCGCTCACCTGCACTTAGCATATAAAGCTGCGATTTGAGATATTTGTCAATCGCAAAAATATCTGCTCTTAGATTATCTGAGCTTCTGAAATATGCAAAATCGCCAATGCCGTTTAGCTCTATTTCATCGATTAATTCCGCTCTGTCTTCATCTATATAATCAAAACTTTTTTTGATCCCGCTTAGGTATTTTTCTAAAAGAGGTATAGAGTATTTGTGTCTGAAAGAGTTTCTTTTTATATCCTCATCAAGATTGCTCTCATCCTCAAAATAGTGTTTTTCATTTGCATGCAGATAAGCTAACAGCTCTTTTTTATCAAGATGCAGAAGAGGGCGCACAAGCTTGTAAAATTCTCTGTTTTGAATACTTTGCATTCCAGCTATCTCTGCACATCCTGCACCTTTGCAAAACTGCATAAGCATCCACTCAAATCTGTCTCCGAGATGGTGAGCTGTTAAAAGATTATCGTAATCGTACTCTTTAATAAGCTCTTCAAAGAAGCCGTATCTGATCTCTCTTGCTTTTGCTTCGAAGTTATGTTCGATCTTCGGTGCTTTAAAGAGATGGCATTTAAGATTATGACTCTTTGCCAGTCTTTGTGCATACGCCACTTCCTCTTTGCTCTGCTCTCTTATACCGTAGTCAACGATTGCAATGTCAAATGGGATATTATGCTTTAAAAGAAGAAAAAACAGAGCAGTAGAATCAGCTCCGCCGGAGAAGGCTAAGAGGTTTTTTTTGTCTTTAAGGTCTAAGAGGGTCTTGTCTTTAAGCATTATCAACTGTTGCGGTTAGTATATCCCCGACGATGTCGGTAATTTTGGCGCTGTATATCTTGCCAAACTCCAGCTCTTCATCAGAAGTTCTGTCATTTACATATATCTCGCCGTCAATCTCAGGTGCCCATATGAGCTCTTTTGCACTTAGCAGATACTCATGCTCCTCGCTCTCTCCGTCTATTACGATCTGAACTTCTTTGCCTATTTCTATCTTTAGCGAGTTCTGCATAACTTCAGCTGCAATTTCGCCTAGAATCTCGGCTCTTTTGTTGATAATTTTTGCAGGAATCTTCTCGCTCATCTCATGTGCCGTAGTCGTCTCTTCATCAGAGTAAGCAAAAACATTTATGCGGTCAAAACCGAAATTTGCGGCAAACTCACACATCTCCTCAAACATCTCATCCGTTTCACCCGGGTGTCCGACGATAAAGCTCGTGCGCAAAAATGAGTTAGGAAGCGATTTCATGAATTCTAAAAGTTCCAAAGTCTCTTTTTTGCCGAATCCTCTCTTCATAATGCGCAACATGTCGTTGTTTATATGCTGGATAGGCATATCAAAGTAGTTGTGGAAAATTTTGCTTTTTGCTATATTTTTAAGAAGTGCCATAGATGTCGTTGACGGATAAAGGTAAAGTATCCTTGCACTCTTTACCCCATCGATAAGCTCAATTCTTTGAATAAGAAGACTAAGACCGTCTTTAACGTTCTGGTCTCTTAGAAATGAGCTGCTGTCTTGAGATATAAATGAAAAATCATAATACCCTTTTGCCACAAGACCTTCAACCTCTTTTGCAATCGAGTCTAGAGTTCTTGAGTTTAGTTTGCCTTTAAAAGATGGAATCGCACAGAAGCTGCATGCTTGGTTGCATCCTTCGGAGAGTTTTATGTAGGCGTGATACGAGGAGCCTGTTACTACGCGTTCGGCACCGTCTATAAGGTATACGGCTTCTGAAAATCTGCTCTTTTTTTCCTGGAGCAGTTCATCAATCTTGTCATAATCGCCAACACCCGTAAAGATGTCGACTTCAGGCATATCTTTGGCTAATTCTTCTTTGTACCTCTCGCTAAGACATCCTGCCATAACCAAAACAGAGTCCTCTTTTCTAGCGTCATGAAGATTTAGTACTGTATTGATCGATTCCTGTTTGGCAGCATCTATAAAACCGCACGTATTAACTATTATGACGTCTGCATCGCCCTGTTCATCAGTTAATTCAAAGTTTTGAAGTTTGCCCATCATTACTTCGGTGTCGACCAGATTTTTTGTGCATCCCAAAGATACTATATGAAGTTTATTGCCCATTAATTCCCATTATTTATAAAATATATTTTTCGTATTATAGCTAAAGGTGCCATAAAGTATAATTTCGACATGAAGATATATGATGTTTTAATACTAGGCGCAGGTGCCGGCGGACTTATGTGCGCCTCAAATTTGGATAGAAAACTAAGTGTCGCAATCATAGATTGCAACAGTAAAATAGCCCAAAAAATCAAAATCTCAGGTGGCTCAAAGTGCAATATTACAAACACACAGTTAAGCAAAGAGAACTACGACGGCGATAAAGAGTTTATATTTAATGTTTTTGAGACTTTTTCAAGAGATGACCTGCTTGATTATCTTCAAGAAAAAGGTCTTGAGCCGGTAGTGAAAAAAAAACGCTACTACTTTTGCAAAGAGTCTTCCGATGAGATCATAAGTATTTTTAAAAAAGGCATCAAAAATGCGGATCTTTTTTTAAACAACGAGATTTTATGGGTAAAAAAAGAGGGTGATATTTTTGAAGTAAAAACTCTCAAAGAGATATACAGAGCCAAAAAAATAGTCGTTGCAACCGGCGGTAAAAGCTATAAAAATCTTGGTGCAAGCGATATAGGACTTCAAATAGCAAATAGTTTCGGCATAAAAGCAAAAGAGTTTGCTCCGGCACTTGTTGGGCTTACCGTACAAAAAGAGCAGTTTTGGATGAAAGATCTTAGCGGTCTTAGCTGCCCCGTAGCTATAAAGGTTGATGGTAAAATTATCAAAGAAGAACTTCTGTTTGCGCACAAAGGCATAAGCGGCCCAGCAGTTTTATCGGCATCACTCTATTGGCAAAAGGGGAATATTTCAATTGATTTTCTTCCTAATGAAAATATTTTAGAGCTAATAAAGGGAAGCAAAAAACAGCTAAGTTCTGTAATACCACTTCCAAAAAGACTCTCAAAAGCACTCTTGACAGCTCTTGATATAGAAGATATCGAGTGCAAAAAAGTTACAAACGATATGAGAGAAAAATTGCAGATGATTCACTGTTACGAGTTCGCACCTGCTGGAAATTTCGGTTTTTCCAAAGCTGAAGTTTGCCGCGGCGGTGTATTGACCGAAGAGCTGAATCCATACACGATGGAAGCTTTAGACGTAAAAGGATTATATTTTATAGGCGAGGTAATCGATGTAACCGGTGAGCTCGGCGGATATAATTTTCAGTGGGCATTTAGCAGTGGATACGTATGTGCAAAAGGGATAAACGAAAGTTAGATATGGTGCTCACAACTGGACTCGAACCAGTGACTTTTACCTTGTCGAGGTAACACTCTACCAACTGAGTTATGCGAGCAAGAGCGAAATTTTACCAAAAAATTCTTAAAGTAATTTTTTTGCAATTAACGTATTGGAAAAGTTATTAAAAAATAGAATTGATGCAGGATATTTACTTTTAATTTATGTTTATTAAGTGTATAATTCCACCCATAATTAAAAAGTACCATAAGGCAAGTTATGAACTTAACCGAGTTAGAAGAGATAGGCTTAAAAAGTGTTGGTAAAATTTATCATAATCT
>JBFEYZ010000107.1:0-6146 GCA_041561855.1 Sulfurimonas sp.
AAAGTACATTTGACAATGTAGCGCGTCACCTCCCTTTTGCAAATTTGGCAAAGCATATCGATGACACTTTTAGCATAGAGGTGGATCTCCCAGGCGTTAAAAAAGAAGATATTGAGATTAAAGTAGAGGATGATCATTTAACGATCAACGCACAAAGAAGATATAAGAATGAGACAAAAGAGGATGATTATTACCTCTGTGAATCGAGTTTTGGAATGTTTAGCAGAAGTTTTGCACTCTCAGACGCTATAAACAGAGATAAAATAGATGCAAAATATGAGAATGGAAGATTATATATCACTCTTGAAAAAGCAGAGTCGAAAAAAGCTAAAAAAATTTCTGTAAAGTAGCGCTTTTATAGCTTTCCGCCAAAAGGCGGCAAGCTCTAGAACATATTTACAACGCCGTAGTCAAGCATCTCTTCAAACTGCTCTTCAGTAAGTACCGCTTTTACTTTTTCAATACAATCAAGATGTATTTTTGTAAGCTCAGCTCTTAATTTTGCTATCTCATCTACCATAGGATGGAACTCAGTTACTTTTGGACCCTTATGCTTAAAAGAGACTTTTTGCATAAGGTCAAGTTCAAGTTTTTTAACAACAAGAGCTTTTTGTGCAGCGTCCGCCATTAACTCTTTTTTTATCTTAAGAATAGCGTCGATCTGTTCCTGTGACAACTCTAAATTTGAACTTGACGGATCATAAAGCGTCATACCTACAAGAAACGGAAGATTTTTAGTTACTAAAAAATAGTCTTTTGGAAAATTCTCTTTTGTTACAAATGCTCCCGCTGGACCTGCAAGCTTTTCCATTTTTACTGCATCTTGAACCGGCAAAGGCAGATTTGGCTTTGCAGATACTGTTGTACCGAGCACTAAAGAAAATAGTGCGACTTTTGTTACGTTGATAATTGAATTCATATAGATTTCCCCTTTAAAATTGTGATAAGTTAAAATTATACAGCTCTAAACACAATGGAAACCAAATATGTATAGTTGGCTTAGCGGCTCAGTTCAATTGCTTTTTTTACGCAGGAGTCTAAAGATGTGGTCTCAGATACATAAGGGGTTATGAAGTCGGGAAAATATTTCTCCGTAGTATGACCGATTGAGACGGCTTTATAGCTTTCATCCCACTGTGCGTTTTTCAAAAAACACTCTATCGTAGATGGGGATGAGAAGATAATTACAGATTTTTTTGGAAGTTTTATCTTTTTTGTAAAGTTAACGCATACCGTCTGATAAACGACAGCTTCGTCGCAAATAACTCCGTTTGAGTTTAGGGTCTCTACAAGATTAGTAACAACTTTCGAGCCTCTGATATAGAGTACTTTTTTATTTTTTAAAAGAGGAACCAGCTCTTGGGCAAACTCATCCCCATGTTTTTCTTTACTTACAAATTTAATTTTCGCTCCCATATTACTAGCTACTTTAGCAGTCTGCGGAGCTATTGCATAGATCGGTTTACTCATCCACTCTTGGTTGTAAGAGTTTAACGAGTATATTGCATTCTTAGATGTAAAGATAATGCCATCATATTTTGAAAAATCAAAGTCGACCTTTATCGTATCTATTTTAATGACAGGCAGATTTTTGGCCCATTTAACCTTTTTATCGTTTAATATATAAATATTTAAAGTGCTGTTTCTGATGTTTTCAAAAAATGAGTCTATATATCTTTTTATTTTTAAGAAAATGGAGTCTTTTGCATTTAAGACAAGCGATTTTTTTTCATCGACAAAAAAATTTATATTGTTTTTACTAAGCAGATATGTGATCTTTATAAGTTCCTCGAATATATGTTCATTCGAGTAGTTTCTGTCAAGAATAAAAGAGTTAGAGCTTTTTTCATACTCATAATAGATAAGATTTAGAGGCTCAATCAGTTTTTCTATGTTTTTCATAGATCAGATGATAACATCATCTGAGTAAATATTTTTTAGAAAAATATTTAACTCAAATAGAAAGAAAGGTTACTGAAAAGTTGTTCCACCGTCAACTACAATAGTCTGCCCCGTCAGCCAAGAGGACTCGTTACCGCAAAGAAATAGACAGGCACCTGTGAGATCCTCAGCTTCTCCCATACGAGAGAGCGGAGAGCGTTTAACTACTTCACTTTTTACTTCTTCATAGTTTGGAAAAGCTTTAAGTGCGTCGGTATCGATAGGCCCGCCGCTTACTGCATTTACCCTGATATTTTTTTCGCCAAGTTCTGCCGCTGCATAACGAACCATAGCTTCAACTGCAGCTTTGTTTGTTCCATGACCTGCATAGTTTGGAGTGTAGACGAGATTTCCGGTAGAACTCATACTGATAATACTTCCGCCGCCCGTTTTCTCCATTCTCTTAGCCGCTTCTTGAGCGCCTACGACAAAAGCATCTACCGTTGCTATATAGATGTTGTTAAGTCCCTTCGGCTTTAGTCTCATGAAAGGTCCAAAGCCGCCTACAACTGCGCGGCCGGAAATAATAGCATTTGATATAAAAAAGTCGAGTCTATCAAAATCTTTGTCAAACTCGGCATAGACATCTTTATAAGTATCTGGTTCAAGTATATTAAGGGCATAAGCACGAGCTTTAACACCGTATTTTGATTCGACGTCCGCAATGATCTCATTCGCGGTATCCGCTTTTGTTGCATAGGTAAATGCCACATCACACCCTTTTGCGGCAAAAGCATATACGATCGCTTTGCCTATTCCACGTGTTCCGCCGCTTACAAATAGAGTTTTCCCTTTCATTTTACAGTCCCTTTACTTCATAATTTTTCATAACATCTTCCAGTATCTTCATATTTTGAGCACTTGGAGCGACAAGCGGAAGTCTGTACTCCAGCGTGTTTATAAGCCCTGCAATATACATAGCAGCCTTTATCATAATCGGGTTTGATTCCAAAAAAAGCGCTTTATTGATCGGGAAAAGCTTGTCGTTTATAGCTTTTGAGCCTTTATAGTCGCCGCTGAGTGCTAAGCGTACAAGTTCGCTCTTTAAGTCAGGAAGCAGGTTCGCCGTAACTGATGTTATACCTGCTCCGCCGTTGGCAAGTATAGGATAGTCAATCGCGTCATCTCCGCTGAATACTTTAAGATCAGGTCTGCGTGAGAGGAGTTCAACGCTTCTCTCAAGGCTTCCGGTAGCTTCTTTAATGCCGTAGATATTTTTAACATCGTCAAACAGTCTTATAACTGTATCGGCAGTTATGTCAACAACCGTACGGCCGGGAACGTTATAGAGCATAAACGGCAGTTCAGGAACAGCTTCGGCTATAGTTTTGTAGTGCTGATATAGTCCTTCTTGAGACGGTTTTACGTAGTATGGTGCAACAGAAAATATTGCGTCAACTCCGCATTTTTGAGCTGTTTTTGCTGCTTCTACTGCTTCTGCGGTAGAGTTGCTTCCTGCACCTGCAAGAACTTTGGTGTCAGTTCCACGGCAGACTTCAACAGCTATTTCCATACATCTTTTGTCCTCTTCATAGGTAAGCGTAGCGCTCTCTCCTGTAGTTCCGACGGGACAAACTGCATTTATGCCGTTTTTAATCTGCCTTCTTATCAGGTCTGCATATGTTTGCTCATCAAGCTTTCCGTTTTTAAACGGAGTGATGAGGGCAGTTGTTGAACCTGTAACTATATTCATTTAGTTCCCTTTTTTTAAAATTAATGTTGTAGATTTGTCAAAATCAAAATATTTTTGTGCGACCTCTTGAACTCTCTCCTGAGATATATTTTCTATATTTTCTTCATATGTCAGAAGCGGTGTCAGATCTCCGCGCACAAGGTAGCTTCCAAAAAGGTTTGCAACTGATGTTGAGCTTTCAAGAGAGTAGATGAAATCTGCTTTAGAGTTGATTTTTACCTTCTCAAGCTCTTTTTGAGTTACGGGCTTGTTTTTTATAAGTTCTATCTGCTTTATCAGCTCACGTTCAACATCTTCGGCTTTTATCCCAGGATTACAGGTTGCCAAAAATATAAACAGACCCGGGTCGATATTCTCCATATTGTATGCGTAAACACTGTTTACAAGATGCTTTTTGTCCATAAGTTCTTTGTATAGTCTTGAACTTTTACCTGAGAATAAGATTTCGGATATTGCACTTAGCGTCACCTGGTCTTCGTGTTTGAAATCTGGAATATGAAAAGTTATGGCAATCATCTCAACTTCACTGTCTCTTTTTAGCATTACTCTTTTTGGACCGTCCTGCTCTGGTTCAACAAATTTAAATTCAGGGATCTCAGCTTTGTTTTTTATATGTCCAAATCTTTTTTTTGCCTTTTTAAAGACCTCTTTTGGGTCAACATCGCCAGTTACCATCAAAATGGCATTGTTTGGCTGATAGTATGTTTTGTGAAAATCTTTTATATCTTTGATCGTCCAAGTCTGAATATCGTTCATAAAGCCGATAGGCGTCCAGTGGTAAGGATGGTAAACATAAGCGTTGTTAAATAGGGCAAAGTAAAGGTACCCCAATGGAGAGTTTTCAGTTCTCCAGCGTCTCTCTTCGGCTACAACATCGCGCTCAGGCTGAAACTCTTTGTCTTTGAGGTTTAGGTTTTGCATAAGTTCGGCATACAGTTCTAGAGACTTATCAAGATTGTGCGTGCTTGACTTTATGTAGTAATGAGTATAGTCAAAACTTGTAGAAGCGTTGTTTACGCCTCCTACGCTTTTGACCTCTTTGTCAAATTCACCGGCATTTAGGTTTTTTGTAGATTTGAAGTTCATATGCTCCAGCATATGAGCAATTCCTGTTTTACCCATAACCTCATTTCTACTTCCGACTTTATAAAAAATGTCCGTACTTATGACATTTGTGCTGTTTTTTAGAGGAATGACAACAATTTGAAGTCCGTTTTTAAGTGTCTTTGTCTCATATTTTGGTAGTGATGATGCCATTAATGCTCCTGTGATAAGGGCGAGTGCTAAGAAAAATTTCATACTATTTTCTATCCGCACCTATTGCCTGAGTTATATTTGTATAGCCGTCTGCACGTATCAGTTCGGTTAATTCTGTGTTTATCTCTTTTATCATATCCGGTCCGCCGAAGATAAGCCCGCTATAGATTTGAACAAGAGAAGCACCTGCTTTTATGCGTCTGTACGCTTCTTTTGCCGAGTCTATTCCTCCGACAGAGATAAGCGTCGTTTTGCCGTAAAGCTCTTTGGCAACCGCTTCAAATATCTCAAAGCTTTTCTCTTTTAGTACAGCACCGCTAAGCCCGCCTATCTCTTTTGGATGTTTTACAAGAGAGTAGTCAATTGTAGTGTTAGTAGCTATGATACCGTCAGCTCCATTTTCTACAGCAAGAGTTGTAAGTGCTACAGCATCCTCTTTGCTCATATCAGGTGCTATTTTTAGCAGTATCGGCTTTGAAGTTATCGCTTTTGCCTCTTCAAAAAGTCTTGTTATAAACTCTTCATTTTGCAGATCTCTTAGACCGGGAGTATTTGGCGATGAGATATTTATGACCATGTAATCACCCAGCTCATGAAGTGCTTTGATAAGTGTCGTGTAGTCGTTGATGGCCTCAGCTTCAGGTGTTACCTTGTTTTTGCCTATATTTATTCCTATGGGAGTCGTAAAAGGATAGCGTTCTTTTAGCCTTCTTTGGACTTTTAATAGTCCGTCATTGTTAAAGCCCATCGCATTTTGTATGCTTTTCTCTTCAATATGGCGAAACATTCTAGGCTTTGGATTTCCTTCTTGAGGCTTAGGAGTTACGGTTCCGATCTCAGTAAAGCCAAATCCCAAAATCTGCATACCGCGGATCATGGTCGCATTTTTATCAAATCCCGCACCAAGGCCGACAGGGTTTAAAAAAATACGCCCAAATAGCTCCTGTTTTAAAATCTCGTTTGTTACGAAGTGAGACTCAAGAAACGGATTGAAAGGTATTTGGCAGATATTTGGCAATCTAAGTGCAAATTCTGCAAGATGGTGAGCACTTTCCGGTTCGAGTTTAAACAGCCAAGGTTTAATGGTTTGATAATCTATCATAAGGTTGCCTCTTTACCTTTAAAATTTAGTGATTATACTAAAAAAAAGTAAAGAGCAGTTGATCTCTCTATCGGATTCAATTAATAAAGAGTGCTTTTATGTGCCATAGCAAGCATCTCCTTGTCACCGGAGCTGTCTCCGTATGCGTGTACT
>JBFEYZ010000108.1:0-6048 GCA_041561855.1 Sulfurimonas sp.
CTTCACGACTCCATCTATATCTTTGCTCCCTATAAACTCGTGACGGTGCAGGAACATAGAGTGTGAGATGGCTTCAATAGCGCTATTGTAAAGATGTATGATCTCTTTTTTTATAGACTCTATCGCCGCATCCGGCACGTTAATAACAACATTGTCAAGATAAAGCGGCTTAAGGGCATAAATATTTATCTCTATAAAAAGCGTCTCCAAGTACTTCACGAGTCTGTGTGTAAACGGAGATACTATTATGACCCCGATAACATTAAAGATAGTGTGAAAAAGTGCAAGCTTCATTGCATAATCATCATCGGCAATGCCGACTTTTAAAGCCAAAAATGTAGTCAAGTCGCTGAGCGGATAGAGAAATAGTATGGCTACGGATGCCGTTACAATGTTAAAAATAAAATGTGCGAGGGCGACCCTCTTGCCGTTTGAGTTTGATGAGATGGCACCAAGAACGGCAGTTACTGTCGTACCGACATTTGCACCTATTGCAAGCTCTATCGCATTGATATAAACGATCTGGTTTGTCGCAAGAGCCGTTATAATAAGTGCCATGGTCGCACTGCTTGACTGCATAATAACTGTTGCGGCTATTCCAAGAGAGATATATACCAAAGCGCCCAGATAACCTTCAACAGCGAACTTTGAGATATCGAGCGTCCTTTGCAAGATCTCAAAACCGTCTTTCATATAATCAATACCCAAAAATACGAACCCAAGTCCAAGCAGTATCTTTCCTACCCCCTGATAACTCTTGCTCTGGGCAAACTTAAGTACTGCTCCAAATATTATCATAGGCATTGCGTAGGTTGCTATATCTATCTTAACGCCGAATGTTGAAACTATCCACGCTGTCGCAGTCGTTCCTATGTTTGAGCCGAATATTACCCCGATCGCACCGCTTAGCGTAATAAGTTCTGCACTTAAAAACGAGATTATGATGACGGAGACCAAAGATGAGCTCTGCATAATAGCAGTAGCTATAAACCCGGTTCCTATCGCTTTTGGCAGGGTATCTGTACTAACTTGCAACACTTTCTCAAGCACACCGCCGCTAAAGAGTTTAAAACCATCCTCCATAAAAAGCATACCGACCAGAAATATAGCTACACCGGCTATGATGATCTTATAGTCATCGCTGTAAAAGACTACAAATGCGAGCGCAAGTAAGAAAAACTGAAAATAGTACTTTTTAAACATCAACTGCCTTGGATGATATAAGTGTAATTTAACATACTACTATCTTTTGTTTTAAATTTGCTTTTGAGTAAAAATCATCTTTTTAAATACTCTAGTGCGACTCTTTTTGCTTCTGCTCCGCTTGCTCCCTCGCCTTTAATATTAAAAGCAAAAACCGTCATATTGTTATTATGTTGCATAAAACCTACAAACCAGCCTACTCCACCGCAGCTTCCAGTTTTTCCTGCAAGTTGGTAATCATCATGTTTCTCTAACGTCATTATCTCTTTTACCCTCTGTATAGTGTAAAAAGAGAACGGCAATTCGTTACGAACAAACTTTGATAAAAAATTAATTTGCTCATTTATAGAGATTTTGAGACTTCCGCCGCCTAACCAAAAACTAGTAAGAGTTTGCGAGATGTCTGTATTGCCGTAATGAACTCTGCTTACATACTCTTGCATCCGCTTTTTACCTATACGATTAGCCAACTCCTGATAAAACCAGACGGTAGATACGGCTATGGCAGAACGCATTGAGTGGTCACTGTTCCATGCTTCATACTCTCGCTTTACTCCATCCCACTCTATGATTTCATCTTCATCTTTTACTACTTGGCTATCAAGAGCGATCATTGAGTTTAAGATTTTAAAAGTAGAACACGGGTTAAGTCTCTCATCTGCACGTGTTCCAAATACGGTTTTTTTTGAACTGTTCAAATCTAGAATAACCGCACTTCCATCATACTTGCCGAAATTAGGCTCTTTTGCCAACAGCGGTAAAATCAGTATAAACAAGATTAATAGTTTCGACATACTGCCTCCCAAATAGTCTCTTTTTGCTTCTTTGTAAGCTTATCATACACAAGCTCATAAGAGTGGTCTATAAGTTCCTTTAAAAGCGCATCATCCACATCAGCGCCGAGCGTGACTGTGTTCCAGTGTTTTTTATTCATGTGATATCCAGCTTTTACGGCACCGTAAAGCGAGCGAAGCTCTAATGCGTAAATAGGATCGCATTTTATGTTTATGGATAGTGGCTCTTCATCTGCCGTAAGGGCAAACATTTTGTTTGCAATGCGGTATACCCGCACTTTATCGTCAAAAGGATAATCAAAGGTCGCTCCTTTTTTTGAGAGCAAATAATTATCCAATTCTTTAAAATTCATCTCTTTGTCCTTTTAAAGTGCATTATACTAGTTAAAAGCACTCTTCCACTCCTCTAGCTTTTTTTCACTGTAAAAACGAGACGGAGTAGGAAGAAACCTGAACTTTATGCCGTTTTGTTCGCAGAACTCTTTTATCTTATATATCTCGTCTCTTATCTTTTGCACGCTTTTATCGAAGGATTTTCTCGTAAAATAGAGCTCTTTGGTTCTGCCTTTTGAAAGGCTCTTTATAATGTTATCGGTGTTATACGTTATAACGTTTGTTAGTTTGTCATCACCGTAGCTGCATATATTTTTTTGGCTCATCTCGACTATGAGAATAAGGTCGCTTAGTTCTATATCATGCTCTTTTAGAAACTCTTTTTGCTTTTTCACATCACCCTTTAGACTCTCTTTGCCGAACACTTCAGGAAGCAGTCTCCAAAAAAAGTTCCTTGCTCTGCCGTAAAAGAACTCGGCATCGTTACACTCAACATCCGGATTGAACGTTCCGATAATTACTATTTTTTTGCCTTGAAGCGGGTATAGCTCTAAAAACTTATGCTTTACTCTCATATCAAATCATCTCTTTCTATACCCTCTGTTGCTTATCCCGCGTCCTGCATAGTTTTTCTTGAAACATGACTGGCAGATCCCGTAAGGAGAATTTGGCGGCAGCGGCGCGTTGCACATTCTGCACTTCGTGGCAAGCTGGCTCTGCTGGAGTGAGTTCTCTATGAACTTGTTTAGAACTCCTCTTGCTGCCCGGGCTCTTTGTGCATCTATAAAGTAGTCGCTAAATCTGTAGCTCAGCCAGAGATATAGCGATATCTCCTTTACCATATCCTCGGCGCGCAGAAGCTCATCCGTCGTCTGCGCATAACTTCCGCTCAAGGGCGGAGCTATGTAGGGGATTGGCATCTTCTTCTCAAGCGCTCCCAAATAACTCTCATATGCTCCGACGATATATGGAGACTTGAGCGTAAGCGGTGCGCATGCCAGATGATACTTTGTAGCGATGTCAAGATCGTAACTGTCTATCAAAACAGAAACCTCAAGCATATCATCTAAGTTTGTAGCGATAAAAGGGCCGTCAAACTCCATATTTTTTGCAAAAAACTTCAGTATCTCATGGAGAGATTTCTCCTCAAGTATACTTCCTACAAGCTTTATGTGGTCAAGATTTGCCATCACTTTAAAAGGGATGGTTATCGGTTTTGCCTCTTTATAAAAATTCTTCTTTATGACATTCAAAACATCTCCGCTAAGTGCTCCGACGTAGCCGTTTTCATGCAGACCGAATCTTCCCGCACGGCCGGATATCTGATGAATCTCACTTGGAAGCAGGCTTCTGTCGTTTACCCCGTCAAACTTCTCGGCCTTTGAGAAAAGAATGGTCTTTATAGGCATATTTAACCCCATAGCAATGGCATCAGTTGCCACTAAGAGTTGCGTTTCTCCTGCACGGAATCTTCTTGCCTCTTCGCGTCTTACCTCAGGAGAGAGGTTTCCATAGACAACACTCACGCTGAAATATTTGGAAAAGATCTGCTTGAGTTTGAGTACATCTTTTCTGCTAAAAGCGATAATGGCCGTGCTCGGCTCCACATCCTTTTCATGAATAGGCTCATTTAGAAGCGTGAGCGGATTTTTTCTCTCAAACTCTACAATTTCAAGCTCTTCTCCAAGATATTCGGCAAGTGCGACAACCGCCTCTTTTACGTTTAAAGAACCTGTCATAATGATCTCTTTTGCCGGTGCGCCGATTATTGCATTTGCCCATGCCCAGCCGCGGTCGCGGTCATCTATCATCTGCACCTCATCGATTACACAGACATCAACATCCACATCAAAATTCACCATCTCTATGGTCGAGCTGATATGCGTCGCATCTTCACTGACTATCTGCTCTTCTCCGGTTATAAGTGAGGCTTCGATACCGCTCTCTTTTAACTCCTCGTACCCCTCAAGTGCGAGAAGCCTAAGCGGTGCCAGATAATAACCGGTATCTGCATCTTTGAGCTTTTTCATCGCCTGATATGTCTTTCCGCTGTTTGTCGGCCCTATATGAAGAGTAAGCTTTCTCCTCATATCGCGTGCAAGCGGAAAAAGGTTTTTAAACTCTCTTATTGTGCGTGCCAAGAGTTCATATCTCTGCTTTTTAAGTATCTCGTCATGTATGTTATGTACAAATCTTCTCACGCTCTTTCGCGCGATTTTGGACGAAATATTAAGGGAGGCAGGCAACATCTCTAAAAGCACATCATAGACTTTAGAATGGAGCGCTTCAGGGCTAAGATGAAGCAGAGCGGCGTATGAGTCACACTCTTCTGCAAGAGCTTTTAAATCTGACAGGAACTGCTCTTCATGCTCTCTTTTTGACTCATTTATAACATCACTGAAATCAAGTTCGTTTGCTTCCCAAATATCCTCTAGAAGAGAGTTGAGCTCTATATGCAGCTCCAAAGTATACTCTTGAACGCTTCTGCTGTATGGAAGTTGCAGATTCTCTTTTACTCTTACTAAAAGCTCCTCCTCATGAAGCTCTATCTCTACATCTCCAAGCTCTTTTGAGATAATGCCAAGCAGAATACTCTCTTTTAAAAGCGGATATGATACCTTTGTCTTTGGCGGAGTTGCGCGAAGTGCGCCTACTATCTCTTTTTGACTAAGGTAAGGATGAGGATCTTTTAGCTTTTTTATGAAAGTCTCGATCTCCTTTTGCTTTTTAAGAGTGACTCTCTCTTTTTCTTCCAATATCTCCTCTATAAGACGTGCTTCATCGCTCTCTTGGAGATACTCATATTCATAAACCTTAGTATTGAGCGTCAGTATCTTATGAAAGCTCTGTCCATACAAAACATAGTGAAGCGAAGCGTTAAATTCCAAAGAGTCGTCAATGTCAAAAAAAGCGTCAACCTTTTTCTCTATTCTCTCTTTTTTTAGGTTATACCTGATATGGCGGAGTTTTGACTCCATCTTCTCAATAGTAATCTTTTTGCTTCTTACATCAGAAAACGCTTCATGCAGAAGAGCTGCTTCTTCATGTGTAACATTAAGCTCGCCTATGAGCGCATCTATCTTCTCGTCTCTGTCTAAATTAGGCTCTTTCGGTGCAGTGGATTTATATACTTTGCCCTCGCTTGCAAAGAAGTTTAAAATATCCGAGCGAAAATCTCCATTTCCTTCGCTCCATAACATTCTTGCCATCTTAACAAGCATATCTTTGCTCTGATCGATATCGTAAATACCGAGTGTTGTAAACATATCGCTTAACGTATGCGAACTTACTCTTGCGACTCCTACATCAAAGGGGTCATCGTCAAAATATTTTCTTATTTTTTGGTTTATTTTTGAATTTTTCTTATTTTTCTTTGCCATATATTATTGTAACCAAATTGACTTTATTCTTTATCTTTCTCTCTTTTTTTAAGTGTGTTATACTGCCACATATTAAAAATGGAGTGTACCGCTATGAAAAGAGTTTTACTAGCACTGTTTGTGCTTCTCTTTATCTCCGGATGTGTAGATAAAAAGAGAGTTTTAAATATCCAGAACGAAGGGCTGTGCAGTGCTGAAGTCGCAACGCTTTATCTAAATGAGATCGAAGTAAAAAACGGTGATAAGTCGTTTCATATAACCAAAGAGGAGATAAAAGAGGCTATTGCAGAGTCGTTAAAAGATACTGGGTGTTTTAATGTCTCTCTGGATATTAGAGA
>JBFEYZ010000109.1:0-5978 GCA_041561855.1 Sulfurimonas sp.
CCTTATTACTATGGATATGACACTCGCACTATACGGCGGAACTGACAAGAAGCCTATTAATGACGATCTTTTTGAAGATATGCTAAGAATAAAAGAAGCTATGACAAAGATCCCTGAGAAAGCTGCAAAAGGCGATTTCTAAATCAAGCCTAGTGAAGAAACAATGGAGAACATCTCCATTGTTTTTAAATAAAATTTTTTAAATTAAAACCGCTTCTCTTTTTCCATCTTTTATTTCACCGATAAGATAACCGTCTGTTTTAGCAAGAACGTTTTGCACATTTTCATCTTTTACTACCAGTATCATGCCGACACCCATATTAAATGCCCTGAACATCTCATCCATCTCTACATGCTGCGCTATAAGCTCAAAGATAGGAAGTATTTTAATAGAGTCTTTTTTTATTTCGGCTCTTAAATTCTCAGGCAGAACACGAGGAAGGTTTTCGACTATTCCTCCGCCCGTAATGTGCGCAAGCGCGACCACATTCTCTTTTATCTCTTTGAATGTTTTTACATAGATGCGCGTCGGCTCCAAAAGAGTCTCTATAAGAGGTCTGCCTTCAAATTCATCGTTAAATTTCATACCCATCTTTTCAAAGAGTACTTTTCTGGCAAGAGAAAATCCGTTTGAGTGAAGCCCGGAGCTTGGAAGCGCAATAAGTTTGTCCCCGGCATTTACTAGTGAGACTCTGTCCATTTCGCTCTTCTCTGCCACACCGACCGCAAACCCTGCAAGGTCGTAATCATCTTGTGAGTACATTCCAGGCATCTCGGCAGTTTCTCCGCCTATAAGAGCACATTCGCTTCTTCTGCACCCCTCTGCAATACCTGCAACGACGTTTGTCGCAGCTGCAACATCAAGTTTTCCTGTAGCATAATAGTCTAAGAAAAAAGATGGTGTTCCGAAGTTACATATAAGATCGTTAACGCACATAGCAACGAGGTCTATACCGACAGTGTTATGTATACCTGAGTCTATAGCAAGCTTTAGCTTTGTGCCGACACCGTCGGTAGCAGCAAGCATAACAGGCTCTTTGAAGCCTTTTGGCAGCTCAAACGCTCCTGCAAAAGAGCCTATGCCACCTATAACACCCGGTATTTGTGTAGATTTTACTAAAGGTTTGATGTTTTCAACAAAACTATTGCCGGCATCTATGTCGACACCGGCGTCTTTGTAGCTTATTTGGCTCATTTATGGCTCCAATATTAAAAGTATGAAATTATACCCCATTGGAGTTAAAGCCAGAGTTAATTTATTTTGTAGAGCACTTTTTAGAGATGATGCATAGTGGACAGAAGTTTACAGCACCTGCAACAAGAGGTAGAATACCAAGATAGAACCATATATTTCCGGTGATAAAACCTGCTGTTATAAGTGCCAAGCCTGCTACTATTCTGATTACTCTACAGTTTCTTCTTATTTTGTCATAATTCATTTTGATTCCATGATGTAAAATATAAGATATATAAATTAAAATGATTTAAATTATTGCGCAATTATATCTAAAAAATTGATAATTTTAGAAATCTAAGTAATATGGGGTAAAGCCGAAGATATAGGTCTTCAGCTTTTGCTATTTATCAAACATATCCATGTAGAGAGCGTCTGCCCAGTCATAGATGGACTCGGCATTTACCGTTCCCTCTTTTTTCCAGTCTTCGCTGCTTATCGTATTT
Organism: Sulfurimonas sp.; assembly: GCA_041561855.1. GTDB lineage: Bacteria > Campylobacterota > Campylobacteria > Campylobacterales > Sulfurimonadaceae > Sulfurimonas. The sequence continues at coordinate 1,681 of JBFEYZ010000109.1, forward strand.
GCAAAACTAAATACTATGTTTTTATCATAAGCATATTCGGTATAGATATAGATGGCTTTTTCTGGCTCTATTGATATGGCTGAAAAACAGCTTGTAACAGGTGTCTGCCATTTTACCGGTTTTGTTTTATTTATCTTTTGAGCAATATGAGAAGCAACATATTTTCCTTCGGTATTTGAAGTATTTCCTGATTTCGAGAAGCCCATTGGACGTGAGTCCCCTGTAATATATACATTTTTTGCATCAATCGCTTCGTATGTAAGTTGATTAATATGTGCTTCCAGTTTGTTTTTTGCATCTTTTGCCAATCCTACTCTCTCAAGGATTTTTGCACCCCTTACCTGAGGGTAAAAAGAGGCATCTTCAAACTCAAACTCTTCAAACTCCGTATAGACTACTTTGTTATCCAGATCTATCTCTGTTATCTTTGCAGAAGGCACATACTCTATATAGTCGGCGTAAAGCTCATCAAAAGCTGACTTAAATCCCTGCTCTTTAATAGTTATGCTGTTGTTTGCATCAAGCAGGACAACTTTTGCATTTAGTTTTTTCTGTTTGAAATAATCGGCGATAACACACGCTCTTTCGTAAGGTGCGGGAAGACATCTGTAGTTTCCTGCCGGTACAGTGAGGATAAAATTGCCGCCTTTAAAGTTTTTTATTTTGTTCTTTAGGGTTATATGTTCAGAACCCGGCATAAATCCTGCAGGATACTCATGTCTTAGTCTGTTCTCAAATGCAATGTCATTTGTCCAGCGGGAGTAGTCGTAATCGATACCGGGAGCAAAGACAAGATAGTCGTACTCTATATTTCCGTTACTTGTTTTTAGTATCTGGTTCTCTTTGTCGAGATCTACGGCAGTGGCCTGAAAGTAGGTATAGTTGTTTTTTCTTGCTGCTTGAAGATAATCGTGTGTCAAATACTCAAGTTCTACTTTGTCAACAAGCCACAGATTGCTTACTGGACACGATATGAACTGATGTCTTTGTTCAACCAAAACCACATCTGCGGTAGGAGCAAATATCTTTGTATATTTTGCAATCGAGAGCCCGGACCAACCGCCTCCTACGACAACGACCCTAGGGTTTTTAGTGTCATGCAGTCGAGCTTTGTAGTCCGTAAGTGAGTCGCTCCTTGTCTCTTTTTTTGACTTAGATTCAGGATTAGCACTAAGTGTAGAAGAAGCAAGTGCTAGGCCCGAGAGTGCTAAAGCTTCTCTTCTTGAAATTGCCATTTATAAATCCTTTTTAAAAAGTGCGAAGATATTATCATTTTTTGACTTACCGAGAGCTTATTTTTAGCATAGGAAAAAGATGAAGAAGAATCACTATTATGTAATTTAAAACAAATATGCTAAAATCGCAGCAAAAGAAATACAGGAATTTTAAATATGAAAGATTTTATTTATGCTGAAATGATGGTTCACGTACCTATGTGTACATCTAAAGAGGCAAAAGATGTTTTAATAATAAGTGACGATGCACAAAAACTAAGCCAGGAAGCGGCAAGACACAATGAGGCTAATATTAAGATTGTAGGATGCTCTCTTAATGAGATCAGCTCTTTAGGTGATGACAGCTATGATATAGTGATATCCGAGATGGGAAATGATGCCGCACTGTTTTCTCATGTAAACCGTATTTTAAAAAAAGATGGATTGCTTGTGACAAAGCACCCATCTCTTGATTTCATAGAAGAGAACAAGAGTTTGATAAGCATGCTTGGAAAATTTTTCAAGATCATTATGCCTTATAATATCGGTGACGGCACAACTGCACTTCTTGCCTCGAAAGAGTATCATCCGACGGCAGACATCAATCTTCAGCGAGCAGATATGATTGACGGGTTAAGTTACTATAACAGCGATATTCATCCTGCAGCGTTTGCTATGGGTAACTATATTCGCAAAGAGTATTTAGGGATCATTAAAAACTAATGGCGTTTAAGTATGCTATAGCACTCACCGGAGGAATTGCTACTGGAAAGAGTACCGTAGCATCTTTGCTATCGCTTAACGGTATGAGAGTTATAGATGCAGACACAATATCTCATGAGATTCTAGACGCTTCATGCGAATGGGTAAGAGAGAATTTCGGGGATGAATTTATAGAGGGTTCAAGAGTCAACAGAGCAAAGCTCGGTCAGCTCATCTTTTCAGACAAAGAGGCTAAAAAAAAGCTCGAAGATTTTTTGCATCCGAAAATAAGAGCTGAGATAGAGAGAAGAAGCAAAAAACAAGACAGTTTCAAATTTCCATATCTTATAGACATTCCTCTTTTTTTTGAAAACGGTGCTTATGATATAAAAGAGAGTGTTGTCGTGTATGCTCCCAAAGATATCCAGCTAGAGAGATTTATGAAACGAAACAGCTACTCTAAAGAGGAGTCGCTTAGACGTATAGAGTCTCAGATGGATATAGAAGAGAAGAGAAAAAGAGCAACTTGGATAATAGATAACTCAAAGGACTTAAAGCATCTGCAGCATGAGTGTGAAGAGTTTGTTGAGAAGATAAAAGCCAAATATCTGGAGAAAAAATGATAGTTTCAAAATATAGCGCAAACGGAAATGATTTCGTAATTTTTCACACTTTTGTTAAAAAAGACAGAAGCCTTCTTGCAAAAAAACTTTGCCACAGACAAGATGGCATTGGTGCTGACGGTTTAATAGTGCTTGTCCCAAAAGATTCTAAAGAGCGCGAGTATGACTTTGAGTGGCAGTTTTACAATTCTGACGGAAGCGAAGCTGAGATGTGCGGAAACGGCTCAAGAGCATGCGCACACTACGCATTCGCCAACGAGCTTGCTCCTGACAAGATGAGTTTTTTGACCGTAGCTGGAGTCATAAATGCAGAGGTTGAGACATCAGATGCAAAAGGCGGTATGGTTTTAAGCGAGCTTACTCCTCCTCAAATCTTAGATACAAATATAGAGCATAATGGTAAAAGATGGTTCAAGCTAAATACCGGAGTGCCGCATCTTGTGCATATTTGTGATGATATAGAGTTCTTTGATATAGCCGAAGCCAGAGAGCTTAGACAAAAACATAATGCAAATGTAAATATAGTTTTCGTCGATGGCAAAAACTTACGTGTCAGAACTTACGAGCGCGGCGTAGAGGATGAGACTCTTGCATGCGGAACTGGAATGGCGGCATCTTTTTATATTGCATACAAAGAGGGTTTGGTATCAAACAGTATTGAGGTCTATCCGAAGAGTGGAGACACTCTGTATCTCGGTGTGAATGAGAGAAGTATTACATTTAAAGGCGAAGTAAAGAGGGTGTTTACGGCAGAGGTTTAAAAACAGAGTTTTCTCTGTTTTTAAATATGTTAAAGACCTGCGGCCTCGACAATTTTTGCTTGATGATCTGCGATAAGCGGCTCTATTATCTCATCTAGAAGACCGCCTTGCATAATCTCCGCAAGTCTGTAGAGTGTTAAGCCGATTCTGTGGTCGGATATACGATTTTGCGGATAGTTGTATGTTCTAATCCTTCCGCTTCTATCTCCAGTTCCTACTTGAGCAGAACGATTTGCACTGTCTTTTGCGATCGCTTCTTGCATCTCAAGGTCATAAAGTCTCGCTTTTAAAACCTTCATCGCTTTTTCTTTGTTCTTGTGCTGCGATTTTTGGTCCTGGTTTGTTACTACCAAGCCTGTAGGCAAGTGAGTGATTCTAACTGCGGAGTCTGTCGTATTTACGCTTTGACCACCGCATCCGCTTGAACGCATAACATCGATTTTAAGATCATTTTCATTTATCTGTACCTCGACATCTTCTACTTCGGGCATAACCGCGACAGTGATTGCAGATGTATGCACGCGTCCTTGTGATTCTGTTGCAGGAACACGCTGAACTCGGTGTGTTCCACCTTCGTATTTCAATCTGCTATAGACTTGATCGCCTTTAATAAGCGCTATCAACTCTTTATATCCGCCAGCATCTGACGGGGATGAGCTCATTATCTCTATCTTCCAGCCTTTAAGATCCGCATAACGAGTGTATGCTTCAAAAAGATTGCCCACAAAGATCGCAGCCTCATCACCGCCTGCTCCTGCACGAAGTTCCACGATAATATTTCTATCGTCATTCGGGTCTTTAGGAAGTAGTAGAAGCTTTATATCGTTTTCAAGCTGTGGAATTTTTGGTTCAAGGGATCTAAGCTCCTCTTTTGCCATCTCAAACATATCAGAATCGCTAAGCATAGCTCTGGCATCTGCAATTTCAGCAAGTACTGTTTTATACTCTTTTGCCTTTTCTACTATCGGTAAAAGTGAAGATTGTTCTTTGGAGAGAGC
>JBFEYZ010000110.1:0-5967 GCA_041561855.1 Sulfurimonas sp.
GTCTGCTGTATCTCTTTTGATGTTATACCGTCACGGAACTGGATCTGTGCATCAACTTCAAGTTCACTTTGAGATACATTGTCCAGATCTTTTACCGCCGCGGATGTATACTTCTGTATTTTTGTAATATCCAGCGGTTCTGTTCTGCCGTTTCTTTTTATAATTGTTATCATATTAACTTCCTAAGTCATACAAACGGTGTTGCATTTGTAATTTTAATCTTTTCATACTTCGTTATGCTAAATGAATATTAGCAGAATTTTGTCATTTATTTAATAAAAACTCTAGCAAAAATTTTATCTACATTTTTAGTGTAGTAATCATAGTTGAAACATTCACGAATTGCTTCTTCGCTCAGACTTGCTCTTAACTCCTCATCTGCCAAAAGATGATTAAGATATAGGGACTCTCCTTTTTCATTTGTAGTAGGTTTGCCTTGTTGTATCTCTTCCCATACTTTCATCGCATTTCTCTGGACTATTCTATATGCATCTTCACGGCTGATCCCTTTTAAAGGAAGCTCTAAAAGAACTCTTTGAGAAAAAACAAGTCCGCCTGTAAGATTTAGGTTTTTCATCATATTTTCAGGATAGACCGTTAGATTTGCTATAACGTTATTCATGCGGTGCAGCATAAAGTCACTTGTTATAAATGAGTCCGGCAGCCAGAATCTCTCTGTAGAAGAGTGAGAAATATCTCTCTCGTGCCAAAGAGCCACATTCTCCATGGCAGGCATAGAATAAGCTCTGATCATTCTGGCAAGGCCTGTTATGTTTTCCGTTAGTATAGGATTGCGTTTGTGCGGCATTGCCGATGAGCCTTTTTGACCTTTTGCAAAATACTCTTCACACTCATAAACTTCAGTTCTTTGCCAATGGCGCACTTGAACTGCAAACTTCTCAATAGAACTTGCCATAAGAGCCAATGCAGTAGCGAGTCTTGCATATCTGTCTCTCTGAATTACTTGGTTTGATGCAGGTGCCGGTTTTAATCCAAGTTCTTCGCAAGTATACTCTTCTAGTTCAAGAGGTGCGTGTGCAAAGTTACCCATTGCTCCACTCACCTGTCCAACACTTATAACATCGAGTGTTTGCTCAAGGTTTTCCAAATGCCTTGCCATTTCATCATACCAAACAGCTAACACCAGACCGAATGTTATAGGCTCGCCGTGTATACCGTGGCTTCTTCCTACCATAAGAGTCATCTTATGTTCCATCGCTCTTTTCTTGATAGACTCCATCAGCATTTTTACATCTTCTATGATAAGTTCCAAAGAACTTTTCATCTGAAGCGCCACTGCAGTATCTACCGTATCAGAACTTGTCATTCCGTAGTGGAACCACCTGCTCTCTTCACCCAGTGTTTCTGATACGCTTGTCGTAAAAGCAATAAGATCATGGCGTGTTACTGCCTCTATTTCATCGATTCTCTTAATATCAAATCCGGCGTTGTCAATAATTTTTTTGGCATCATCATCCGGAATAAGTCTCAGTCTGTTCCATGCTTTGACAACAGCTTTTTCTACATCGAGCCAAGCTTGATATTTTGCCTGCATCGTCCATTTAGAGCTCATCTCTTCTCTTGCGTATCTTTCGATCATATATATCGCCTTTACTATGATTATTATCTTGTATTTTTGTGCTAAAATTCGCACAATAAAAAGTGCTTTATTTTACATAATCTAGACTTACAAAGGATTAAAATTTGCCATTTGTTTTGAAAAAAATGTTTGTTAAACAAAAGCAGAGGGCCTTCGTTTTTCTTATAAGAGAGCTTGGCTATACACAAAAAGAGGCACAGCGTTTTATAGCGAAAGGACGCTTGCTCGTTAATGGTGAAGTTATGGACGTCTCTTCAAGAGAGATTGAGGGCGAAATAGAGTTTATAACTTTCGAGCCTCATACAAAAGGTTTAAAGCCACATGCAGAGTATGAGAACTTTGTTGTCTTTGACAAGCCAAGCGGTATGCTTATTCATCCTCAAAACAGATATACACCATACTCTCTGATAGATGAATTAAAAGCGCAATACGGCAGAGATGCAAATATTGCGCATAGAATAGATCAGGAAACAAGCGGATTAGTTTTATGTGCCAGAGATAAAAAGAGCGAGATAGATCTCAAGATGATGTTTCAAGAGAGGGAGATGAAAAAAAAGTATCTGGCAATGGTTCACGGAGAGTTGAAAGATGAAATGACAATCGACGCACCTCTTCTTAGATACGATGATGAAAAGAGTGCACTTATCAGAATGGTAGTTAAGGTTGACGAGAGTGGAAAAAAGTCATTGACATATGTAAGGCCTCTAAAATATTTTCCCGATATAAATACTACTCTTGTAGAGTGTTCTCCGCATACTGGAAGACAACATCAGATAAGGGTGCATTTGTTTCATGTGAAACATCCGATAGTGGGTGATCCGATTTATGGACAAAGCGAAGAGTATATAGTGAAGTATTTAGATAGAGAACTAGACAGAGATACAAGAATAAAAATAAGCGGTGCCAGAAGATTGCTTCTTCATGCAAATGAGTTGGAATTTGAATTTCAAGGTAAAAAATATAATATAAAAAGCAGTGTGGATTTTGAAAAGATCTGTATTGAGAATATGACCTCTAAATAGATATTAATTGTAAAGCTTATGCCAATAAGTTGACTATGTGAATAACTTTTTGTACGTTTCGAAGACATTTTAAATAATTATATAACAACTCTTGTAAAAATTATTATATTTCCCTAAAATAGGGACTTTAGCGACATTAAAAAATTTTGAGTTCAGCAATTTTTTATATAAATTAATTCTTAAAGAAGAAGAAAATTTTTAAATTCAGCATATATTATTGCTTACTATATTCACACATTAGAACAATGTGTGAATAGTACACATTTAGAGCAAATTAATAATATTTTTTTATGATAAAATTTTTTTTAAGAATGTAATTAAATTTTTTATGAGTTATTTATATATGTAGGGTATCATTATGCTTATAAACGACCTCCCTGGTGTGTTGGTCGTTTTGTCATATAGAATTGAATATTCGTATTAAACTTCGTTGTATCTTTTAATGATCTTTTTAACACGGTTTTTTAGTTTTTTCAGAGCTTCAGTGCTTGTCTCTCCATCTGCTGTCAGATTTTCAAATCCTCCGTCAAATTGTGCTTTTGCTATCCAGCCTATTTTTTTATGATATTTAACGCCTACAAAAACGATGCCGCCGAAGTGATCCTCGCAAAGTTGATAAATTCTTTTTATTCTGTCTGAATTGGTTTTTTTATAAGCCATTCAAATCTCCTTTTATAGATTTCAAATAAAATGATAACATTTTACTCATCCTTTGTCGCTGCTTTTATAAAGCCGATCAAACCTACTGCAAACACAGCTACTAAAAACACTATTTGAAATATTTCGACATAACCCATTATTCTGTACCTTTTGTCTTTTCTTTTAACTGTCCGCAAGCAGCGCTTATATCTATGCCTTTAGAATCACGTATTGTGCACAATAGACCATGATTTACCAAATATTCCTGAAAAGCTATCATATCGCTCTTATGGGGCCTCTCATACTCTGTTCCAGGATAGGGATTAAAATAGATCAAATTTACCTTCGCTTTTATGCCTGATAGCAGTTTAACGAGCTTTTTTGCTGAAGCTATGTCATCATTTTTATTTTTTATAACCAGGTACTCAAACATAACTCTTTTTCTGGTGTCTATAGGAAAACGTTTAACAGCTTCTATAATAGACGATATATTATGTGCTTTATTCATAGGAATAAGCTCAGTGCGAAGCTCATCGTCAACAGCATGAAGTGAAATTGCTATATGAACGCCAAGATCCATCTCACCGAGTTTATCAATTTTGCTGCTGAGTCCGCTTGTAGAGACTGTTTGTCTTTTACCTGATATAGAAAGCCCGTCCTGCTCTTTAAATATCTCTATGGCACGTGCCAGGTTGTCAAGATTATCAAGAGGCTCGCCCATTCCCATATATACAATATTTATCATTCTGTTGTGTTTATGGTCATTATCTCTCTTGAGAGCTACAACCTGCCCTACGATCTCTCCTGCAGTTAGATCTCTTGTAAAACCGCCTTTGGCGGTTAGACAGAATGCGCATCCTACCTTGCAGCCCACTTGAGTGGAAACGCAGATAGTATATTTCGCTTCTTGGGTTAGATTTCCGCTCTCATCCCTGATCTCATCCTTCATCTTTAACCAGACAGCTTCTATGGTTTTTCCGTCTTGAAGCTCAAAGAGATATTTGATGGTACCGTCACTTGAGATCTCTTTTTTGACTATTTTTAGAGGATTTAAAACATATTTTTGAGCAAGTTCGTCTCTAAGGGCTTTTGGTATATTGCCCATATCATCATAACTTTGCACATAATTATGATAGAGCCAGCCGTAAATCTGTTTTGCTCTAAAAGAGGGTTTTACTATCTCTTGTAACTCTTTTAGTTTAAAATCAAGAAGCGATGGTTTCATTTAGCTGTCAATTCCTTGATCCTTTTTTTTACATGCAGTTCTAGAATTTCTTTTGCTTTTTTATGGTTTTTTAGAAAATCTTCATGCGCATTTTTGTTAGTATAGTTAGTTATGCAAAATACCCCGCCGGCAGGAATGTCAAACTCCTGCGCTACCTTTAAAACGGCAAAGAACTCCATGTTTTCTATGCCTATGCCCAGTTTTAGAAATTTTTTTGTTAGCTCTTCGTTTGTTGATATGTAGTTTGATGAGTTGACAATAACATCTCTTTTTGTTTGGTCTATGTTAGTTGAAATTACATTATCCAAGGGAGTGTATGCATCACCGCTTAAAAATCCAAGTTCTATGTTTGAAGCTGTTTTAGACTCAATGATATCAAATATTTTATGCTCACCGTAGCTCCCTGCACTTCCTATAAAGAGTAAAAATTCAGGTTTATCGAATAGGCATAATCTTGTGAGATTTATAGTTGATTCAATCAGCCCTACTCCCATTGGAGTAGCAAAATCAAATGTCTCGTTATTCCCTGCACATATGATCATTAGAGTCTTACCGGTATATTGTTGTCATGAAGATAGTGTTTCAGATCCATTATATCTATCTCTTTATAGTGAAAAATAGATGCGGCAAGTGCTGCATCAGCACCGTGCAAAAATGCCTCTTTTATGTGTTCCATAGTTCCTGCGCCACCGCTTGCAATTACTGGCACATTAACAGCACGGCTTATCTGCTCTGTGATATTTAGCTCGAATCCGGCCTTTGTTCCGTCTGCATCCATTGAGGTCAAAAGTATTTCACCGCTTCCGCGATCAACAACCTCTTTTGCCCATTCTACGGCATCAATACCAGTATCTACACGACCGCCGTTTAGATATACATTATATCTGTTGCCAGTTTTTTTAACATCAATTGCAGTTACGATACACTGAGAGCCGAATCTTTTCGCCCCCTCGTTTATAAGCTCAGGTCTTTTTATGGCAGCGGAATTTACGCTTACTTTGTCACAACCGACATTTAGCAGTTTATAAATGTCTTCAAGTTTTCTGATCCCACCGCCTACTGTCAGAGGTATAAAAATTTCACGCGCAACCTCTGCGACAATATCTACAATCGTGTCACGGTTATCGCTTGATGCAGTTATGTCTAAAAAGGTAATCTCATCTGCACCCTCTTCGTTATATCTTTTTGCCACTTCTACCGGGTCGCCTGCATCTTTAAGCCCGACAAAGTTCACGCCTTTGACAACGCGTCCATCTTTAACATCAAGACATGGAATAATTCTTTTTGCAAAATAGTTCAAAATTCTACCTCGTGGGTTAAAAAGTACCCTTATATAATATAGTGAAATTATACACATAATGGCTTATAGTTAGTTTTGGTATTTTTAATGTTTCATGTGAAACATAAAAACAACCAAGTTTAATTTATAATTATTATATAAATATCTAATAATATTCTTTTAACTGTAAATTCAGTTATAA
>JBFEYZ010000111.1:0-5864 GCA_041561855.1 Sulfurimonas sp.
AGTAGAAGTAGTAAAAAATATTTCAAAACGGCAACTCTTATTTTAAATTTTAAGAAGTTGATTTTATCCAAATCAAAATTAAATATAGTTAATATATTCTAATATTAAGAAATATTAAAGAGTTTTAGGGCGTTTTGAGTTGTTGTTTTTTCAATGTTTTCCAGTGGGATATCCAAAAGTTCTGACATTTTTTTTGCAACAAAAGTTGTATAGAGAGGCTCGTTTCTCTCTCCTCTATGAGGAGTCGGTGTCAAATATGGACCGTCCGTTTCAATTAAAAGTTTTTCGTGTGGTATTTTTGGCAATACATGAAGCAGTTTCTTTGCATTTTTAAAGGTAAGCACTCCGCCAATTCCGAAGTAAAACCCATCATTTGAAAGGCTTAAAAGCTCCTCATCTGCATTATAGCAGTGAAGAACTCCTCCAACCTCTTTTGCATCGCATGCGAGAAGAATCTCTTTTGAATCTCTTGAAGCATCTCTTATGTGAACTATAAGCGGTTTTTTATACTTCTTTGCTATTTCTATCTGAGCTGTAAAAATATCTTTTTGCTTCTCTTTCTCCCTCTTTTTGTCTTCGTCGCTCCCCTCAAGCCTAAAGTAATCAAGTCCGCATTCACCTACTGCTATGCACTTCGGATGCTCAATATATTTTTCAAACAAAGCTGCATCAAATGCGTCCATGTCATATGGATGTACACCGACGGCAAAATAGACATCTTTGTGATTTTCGGCAATTTCTACGGCTCTTTTTAAGTTTTTCGGATCTGCTCCTGGAATTATAAAACGCTCTACCCCGCCATTTCTAGCTCTGTTTAATACACTCTCCAAGTCGTCTGCGTATCTGTCATCGTCCAAGTGTACATGTGTATCAATTATCATTATATTCTCTCTTTATTTCTGCAAGCCAAGCAGCTCTTTTGCAAACTCTCTAGCCTCTTGCGTTATATTTTTGCCGCTTATTATCCTTGCTATTTCATCGACTCTCTCATCAAATCCAAGCTCTTTTACGTGTGACTCGTCACCCTTTTTATGCACTAAAAAGTGCTGGTCTCCCATGGATGTCAGCTGCGGCTGATGCGATATTACAAATATTTGAAAATGCCCTGAGAGCTCTTTTAAAACTCTTGCAACGCTCATTGACTCCTCGCCGCTGAGATTTGCGTCTATCTCATCAAGCATCAGTACTCCGCCGTTTTTATTCATAAACTCTGATTTTAGAGCCAAAATTGCAAGACGAAGCCTGTTAAATTCGCCGGTACTTATCTTTTGAAGGTCTGTTTTATTAAGCTCTAAGACTATCTCATCTTTGCCTAATACCCCATACTCTGCGCTATTTATTGTAACATCTGCATCTCTAAGGTAGAGCTCTTTGAGATATCTGTTCAGGTCATCTTTAAAGTGACTTAGCTCATCTTTTCGAAGAGTGCTTATCTTTTGTGCAGTATCTTCTACCTTTACCCAAAGCACAGATTCCCTTGTCTCCAGATCACCTTTGGTTATCTCTATATTTTCATACTTTTGCAACTCCAGAATCTTCTGTTCTTTGTATTCAAGAGCCTCTTTTATGCCGCCGTATCTTCTTTTTAACTCGCTTAGCTCTTCTAAACGGTTTAAAACCTCTTCTATATCTACTTCGTCAAGTGCGTTAAACTTCTCTTGCGAACTCTCCATAACTGCTCTTAGCTCGTTCATGGCGTCATTAAAAAAAGAGCTGTCTACATTTAACATATCCAGCGCGCTAAACACGCTGTGCTCATGTTCAAACAACGCATTTGCTTTAGTTATGGCTTCTAATGCTTTTTCCTTTTTGGACAACTCTCTTTTTATCTCTAAAAGCTCTTCATCTTCAGATATTTTCGGACTAACATCTTCTATTTTTTTAATCTCAAATGCTGCAAACTCTTTGAGGTCAGATATCTTCTTTTGCTCTTCTTCTATAATCGAGAGCTCTTTTTTTACCCTTCTATGCTCTAAAAAAGCCTCTTTATAATCGTTTTTAAGCGCATCTATATCACTATAGTGCTTTTTTATTCTGCTGTCTAATATCAAAAGAAGGTTTTCATTTTCAAAATCACTGAAATCTCTTAGAGACAGATGTCTTAAATAGTTTGAAGAGAGGCTTGTCATCGCTTTTTTCGGGATACTTTGATTGTTTATGAAGTATCTTGATTTCTCTTTTTTCATATGCTTGAAAATATATACGTCATCATTTTCTATGCCGTGTTCATCTGTATCAAGCTCCCAAGAGACCGTAGCTTCGCATAGTGATGCGTCAGAAGCCCCGCTGCCGAATGATGATAGGATTGAACTCATTAAAATCGACTTTCCGCTTCCACTGGGACCCGTAAAAACTACCAGCCCAGATTTTAAATCGAGTTCAACTTCTTTAAAACTGAGGTACTCTTTTAAGTAGAATCTCTCTATCACTCGCCCCACCTTAACTTCTCTTTTAGCACTTCAAAGTAGTTATACTCCTCTTTATGTATGAGTTTTACCGTCTTTGTCGCAAGTTTTATATGCACGCTCTCTCCAAGCTCTAGCTCATGAACGTCCTGACCGTCTATGATAATAAGTGCTCTCTCCTCGGATGTTTTCATCTCTATGGCATACCTGCCAGGAAGCACTACAGGTCTTTGCGTAAGTGAGTGCGGACAGATAGGAGTCAATGCAAATACGTTTGACATTGGAAAGAGTACGGGGCCGCCCGCAGAAAGATTATAAGCCGTAGAACCGGTTGGAGTTGAGACGATAACCCCGTCACCGTAGTAAGTATTAAAAGATTGTGAGTCGACAAGCGTCTCTATATGTATCATGTTTGAGACACGCGTGCGGGTTAAAACTATGTCGTTAAAAGCGTAGTATTTTACCTCTTTTGTATTTTTTATAACTGTTGCTTCAAGAACTGCTCTCTCGTCCACTCTGTATCTGTTTTGAATGATTTTTTCAACAAACAGATCAAGTTCATCAAGTGACAAATCCGCTAAAAAACCTAGGTTGCCTGCATGAACTCCGAGTATAGGGATATCAAAGTCAAAAGATTTTCTCACCGTGGATATAAGTGTGCCGTCACCGCCGAAGCTCACTATAAAATCACATTCTAGGCAGATATTTTTAAAGCTTTCGCCGCTCATGCCTATCATCTTAGCACTCTTGCTCTCAAGCAAAACGCCTATACCGTGGCTTTTAAAAATTTTCTCTAATTTTAGATAACCGTCTTTTATCTCTGGGGATGACGGTCTTAATACTACGCCGATTTTTCTAATCTCTTTGTTTTTCAAAATATCTCTTTATAAAATTGTTTTGTAAATTATACATAAAAAATAAAAAAATCTCTCTAATTATACGATAAGCCAAATTTGGGTACAATCGCGAAAATTATTTACTAGGACTCTATTTTTATGAGAAGTCATTATTGTACAGATTTAAGTGAAGCAAACGTTGGACAAGACGTTGTTCTGACAGGTTGGGCAAACAGTTACCGCGATCACGGCGGGATTATTTTTATCGATTTAAGAGACAAAAGCGGCATTATTCAGCTTACTTGCGATCCTGAAGATAATGCAGAGGCTCATAAAGCTGCAGACGGTGTTCGCGACGAATATGTTCTTATAGCTAAAGGAACAGTTCGCCATCGTGGAGAAGGACTTGTAAATCCACGTCTTAAAACAGGTGCTATCGAAGTCATAGTAAAAGAGCTTATTATAGAGAATAAATCTGCACCGATCCCTTTTATGATCGGAGATAAGAACGTAGGTGAAGAGACTAAGCTTAAGTATCGCTACTTAGAGCTTAGAGATCCTGCGATGTATGAAGCGTTTCGTCTTCGCTCAAAAGCGGCAATCGCTGCAAGAAACATACTTGACACAAACGGATTTTTAGAAGTTGAGACTCCTATCTTAACAAAATCAACTCCTGAGGGCGCTAGAGATTATCTTGTCCCATCTCGCGTACACAGCGGTGAGTTCTATGCACTTCCTCAATCTCCTCAGCTTTTCAAGCAGCTTTTAATGGTAGGCGGATTTGACAGATACTTTCAAATAGCAAAATGTTTCCGTGATGAAGACCTAAGAGCTGACCGTCAGCCTGAGTTTACTCAGATAGACGTCGAGATGAGTTTCTGTGACCAAGAAGATGTTATAAAAGTAGCCGAAGAACTTCTAGAAGCTATGTTTAGCGCTTGCGGCATCGATGTAAAACCTCCGTTTAACCGTATTTCGCACACGAATGCTATGGAGTGGTACGGCTCTGACAAACCGGATTTGAGATATGACCTTAAAATGGTTGACGTTATCGATATTTTTGAGAGATGCGATAACGAAATCTTTACAAATATTGCTAAAAAGCCTCACACAAACCGTATTAAAGCTCTAAAAGTTCCGGGCGCAGACCTAGTATTTTCAAAAAGAGAGATGAAGACATTTGAGGATTATGTTCGTAAATTCGGGGCTCAAGGTCTTGGCTACTTCCAGATGAAAGAAGACGGACTGAAAGGTCCGCTTATCAAGTTCTTCAGCGAAGATGATATTGCACTTCTAGTAGAGAGACTCGGTATGGAAGTTGGAGATGTCGTCTTCTTCGGTGCAGGCGATAAAAAAACAGTTTGGGACTATATGGGTCGTCTTAGAAATTTCATTGCAGAGCATGAGAAGATGAACCTTGTTGATGAAAACGCTTACGAGTTCGTATGGGTTGTTGACTTCCCTATGTTTGAGATCGAAGAAGGAAGAGTAAAAGCACTTCACCATCCGTTTACTCAGCCAAAAGATACAGATAAAGATGACGTAGAAGAGATAGAGTCTATCGCGTACGACATCGTGCTCAACGGTACGGAGTTAGGCGGCGGAAGTATCCGTATCCATAAGCCTGAGGTTCAAGAGGAGGTTTTCAAACTTCTTGGAATCGGCGAAGAGGAAGCGCAGGAGAAATTCGGCTTCCTTCTTGATGCTTTAAAATTCGGCGCTCCACCGCACGGCGGTTTTGCAATCGGATTTGACAGACTTATGATGCTGATCACAAAAAAATCAAGCATCCGCGATGTTATCGCATTCCCTAAAACGCAAAAAGCTTCTTGTATTCTTACAAAAGCGCCGAGCGAAGTTGATGCTACTCAACTAAGAGACCTTCATATTCGTCTTCGTGAGCAGATAAAAGCATAATGAAAAAGCTTTTTTTAATTATCGGGGCTCCGGGCTCCGGTAAGACTACTGACGCAGAACTTATCGCAAAACAAAATGACAAAATAACGCACTACTCTACCGGCGATATGCTAAGAGCAGAGGTTGCGACAAAAAGTGAACTCGGTTTAGAGATAGACAAGTACATATCCAAAGGTTTGATAGTTCCGATAGAAGTAGCCATCAAAACCATAACTAATGCTATCAAAAATGCCCCTACGGACATTATCATCATAGACGGCTATCCAAGAAGCATGGAGCAGTTAAACGCTTTGGATGAGTATCTAAGCAGTGACTCATCACTGGAACTTGCAAGCGTTATAGAAGTGCATGTAAGCGAAGAGACGGCACGTGACAGAGTCCTTGGACGTGCCCGCGGTGCCGATGACAACACAGAAGTGTTTGACAACCGTATGAAAGTATATACAGAGCCTTTAGCCGACATACAGGCTTTTTACAAAGCGAAAGACCTTTTGCATGTAATCTCTGGAGAAGGCACTATAGAAGAGATAGTTTCGGAGATGGGAAGTTTTATAAACTCTAAAATATAATTTTTTATGAGTTAATATAATTATTCTAATTAATCTAAATATTAACCTATATACTCTCAAGTTCCTGTTTTAGTTTAGTAATATCTTCACGCAGAGATTCTACTAATTTTCTTGACAAAGAAGCATTAGTAGAATTC
>JBFEYZ010000112.1:0-5781 GCA_041561855.1 Sulfurimonas sp.
TCTACTCCCAGGCAGTATTCGGTGCCGTTTATGTCGTTGTCAATGGTAGAGGGTATGCCGCAGAATTTTACTCCGTGTTCCTTGTAGAAAAGATCCATTCCTCTAAAAGAGCCGTCACCCCCAAGAACAAGCAGCATCTCGATATTAAGAGCATCAAGATTCTTTTTAGCGATCTCTCTGAACTCTATATCCATAAACCTTTTGCTTCTGGCACTTCCGATTATCGTTCCGCCGCGGTTGATAATTCCGGCTACGTCTTTATGGGAAGCTTTTTGTATTTTGTTGTCAATCAGCCCTTCAAAACCGTCATATATAAAGTATGGCGTTAAATTATTTTGCCATGAGTACTCGACAAAATGTTTCAGTGCCGGGTTCATTCCGCTGACATCGCCGCCTGAGCATAAAATGGCTATATTTTTCATTTCTTATTCTCAATTTTCATTTTTTTAAGTTTACCATCTTCTAATCTCAAATGAGATAAAATTCCATAATTTATTTTCACAAGGTCATTAATGAAAAGAGCATTGGTAAGCGTTAGCGATAAAGCAGGAGTGGTAGATTTTTGTAAATCTTTAGTAAAAAACGGTTTCGAGATTATCTCAACCGGCGGAACATATAAGATACTTCTTGAAAATGGTATAAAAGCTATTGAGATAGATGAGGTCACAAAATTTCCAGAATGTGTTGAGGGACGCGGAATAACACTAAACCCATACGTTCACGGCGGAATACTGCACCGCCGCGACAAGCAGTCGCACTTAGACCAGGCAAAAGAGCTTGGTGTTGAAGCGATAGACTTGGTTTGTGTAAATCTATATCCGTTTAAAGCGACGATTGAGAAGACTGATGATTTTGAAGAGATCATCGAAAATATAGATATCGGAGGACCTGCAATGGTTCGCTCTGCATCTAAAAATTTTGACAGTGTTATGATAGTAACAGATGTTACTGATTATACAAAAGTAATTGACGCGATAGAGAATGAGAAAAATACTCTTGAGTTTAGAAGAGGTCTTATGATAAAAGCGTTCGAACACACGGCGGCATACGACTCTATGATAGCAAACTATATGAACAAGCGTTTTAACGGCTGTTTCGGAGAGAAGCAGTTTATTGTCGGAGAGAAAGTAATGGATACACGCTACGGTGAAAATCCTCACCAAAAAGGCGCACTTTACGAGTTTGACAAACACTACTCAGAAAACTTCAAAACCCTCAAAGGCGAAGCTAGTTTTAACAACCTAAATGACTTAAGCGGTGCGGTTAAGATAGCTTCAGCATTCGGAGATGAGAATGCGGTCTGTATTACAAAACATGGAAACCCTTGCGGTTTTGCTATAAAAGATACACTTTTAGAAGCTTACGAAGAGGCTTTAAAATGTGATCCTGTTTCGGCATTCGGTGGTGTTGTGGCAGTAAACGGCGTTGTTACAAAAGAACTTGCAATTAAGATGAACGAGATATTTTTAGAAGTTATCATCGCCGGTCGTATAACTGAAGAGGCACAGGAGGTTTTTGCTTCTAAAAAACGTATAAAACTATTTGAAATGGGTCACGATAAGTTAGTTCTTGCAAATGACGAGAAGGATTTTAAACATATTGACGGCGGTTTTGTTTATCAGGATGCGGACAAAGTAAACGACGATGAAGTAAAAAATGCAAAACTGATGACTACAAGAGAAGCGACTGCGCAGGAGAAAAAAGATATGGAGATAGCTTATAAAGTCGCATCTCTTACAAAATCAAACTGTGTAGTATATGTCAAAAACTCTGCTATGGTAGCAGTGGGCATGGGTATGACAAGCCGTGTAGATGCTAGTCAGTGTGCTCTTAAAAAAGCAAAAGAGATGGGGCTTGACGTAACGGGTGCTGCTCTTGCAAGCGAGGCATTTTTTCCTTTCCGCGACTCCATTGACGCTGCAGCTGCAGCCGGTGTAAAGAGCGTAATAGAACCTGGCGGAAGCATCAGGGATGATGAGATTATAGAGGCTGCAAACGAGTTTGGTATGAGCCTTTATTTCTCCGAAGTAAGACACTTTCTGCATTAAGAATTTTTTTACATGTCAAGCTCCCTGCTTGACATACTCTCCATCCTAATTACATTTTCGTTAACCCATCTTAAACTATAATTTTCAAAAAATAAAATAGGAACAAAAATGTTTAAAAGAGTCGGACTTTTCCTGCTTACAAACTTGGCTGTAATAGTTGTAATAAGTATTATTGTAAATGTTTTCGGATTAAACAGATTTTTGAATGAAAACGGACTTGATCTAGCCTCTCTATTTGTCTTCTCATTGGTTGTCGGCTTTACGGGCTCTGTTATTTCATTGTTGATGTCAAAGCAGATGGCGAAGATGGCTGTGGGTGCCAGAGTGATAACAAATCCTCTAAACCAAGAGGAGTTTTGGTTAGTTGATACCGTAGCCAGACTTTCTCATAAAGCAGGAATTAAAATGCCTGAAGTTGC
The DNA here is from genome assembly GCA_041561855.1 of Sulfurimonas sp. Taxonomy (GTDB): domain Bacteria; phylum Campylobacterota; class Campylobacteria; order Campylobacterales; family Sulfurimonadaceae; genus Sulfurimonas. The sequence goes on from JBFEYZ010000112.1 coordinate 2,468, forward strand.
TATATTTGAAGATATGAGCCCGAATGCTTTTGCAACGGGAGCTTTTAAAAATGATGCTTTGGTTGCGGTCAGCCGAGGACTTTTAAGAAGCATGAATCAAAAAGAGGTCGAGGCAGTTTTGGGGCATGAGATAGGGCACGTAGCAAACGGAGATATGGTTACCCTCACGCTTTTACAAGGTGTCGTAAATACGTTTGTTATATTTTTTGCCCGTATTATAGGCTATGTGGTTGACAGAGTAATTCTGAAAAACAGAAGCGAAGGTGTAGGTGCTGGCTACATGATAGCTAGCATTTTAGCCGAGATAGTTTTAGGTGTTTTGGCAATGATGATAGTAATGGCGTTCTCAAGATACAGAGAGTACAGAGCAGATGAGGCAGGCGCGTATCTCTCAAGCCCCGAAAATATGATTGCCGCTCTGCAGGCTCTTTCAAGGTCAAAAGAGGAGCCTCATCTTCCGGAGCAGATAAAGAGTTTCGGGATAAACGGCAAGGGTTTTGCGGCTCTCTTTAGCACGCATCCATCGCTTGAAGACAGAATAGAGAAGCTAAGAAAATCACTCTAAAGTTGATTGACTTTGACTCAACTCTTATGATATAATTTCGCTTAATAAATAATAATATAAATTTTAGGAAGAAAATAATGAGTAAATCTTTATATGAAACATTAGAAGTTTCTGAAAACGCAAGCGAAGCAGAGATAAAAAAAGCATATAGAAAATTAGCAAGACAGTATCATCCGGATGTTAACAAAGATAAAAATGCAGAAGAGAAGTTTAAAGAGATAAACGCCGCGTATGAGATACTTAGCGATAAGCAGAAAAAAGCACAGTATGATATGCACGGGGACAATATGTTCGGCGGGCAGAATTTCCATGACTTTTCGCGCTCTTACGGTGGTGGACAGGCAGACTTGGATGAGATTTTAAGAAGTATGTTCTCAGGCGGCGGCTTCGGCGGCTTCGGCGGCGGAGGATTTGGCTCTAGGGGCTTTGGAGGAGGCGGTTTTTCGCAGCAGCAGTATCAGCAGCCTAATCTTGATATAGAGACAAGTGTCACAATACCTTTTAGCGTATCAATACTGGGTGGTTCACATTCCGTTTCAGTTAACGGAGAAAGGTTCGACATTAAGATACCTGCCGGCGTAAAGAGCGGAGAGAAGATGCGTGTAAAAGGCAAAGGGCATGCTCAGGGCGGTAGAGCGGGAGATCTGTTTTTGAAAATAAACGTCGCTTCCAATCCTGAGTATATCAGAGAAGACGATGACTTGATAAAGAAATTTGACGTGCCTCTTTATGCTGCACTCTTTGGTGATAAAATATCTGTGCAGACTTTGGAAAAAGAGATAAAGCTAAAAGTACCGCAAAATACTAAAAACGGCCAGAGATTTCGTGTAAAAGATATGGGCGCAATGAACAGAAAAACAAAAGAGCGCGGGAATCTTTACTTGGAAGCGAATATAGTTTTACCAAAAGTTGAAGATTTGGATGAGAAATTGATAGAATTAATGAAAGAAAAACTGCCCAAGGAGTAAAGCATGATACATCAGTACGACGAACCGGTATATTTGATAAGCATTGTCGCAAAGGTTTTGGATATACACCCGCAGACTCTAAGACAATATGAGAGAGAAAATCTTATTACTCCTTCAAGATCAAATGGCAGGATAAGGCTCTACTCTCAAAGAGATATAGACAGAATCAAGTTGATACTCAGACTTACACGCGAACTTGGAGTAAATCTGGCCGGCGTCGATGTTATTTTAAGACTTAAAGAGAATGTAGATAACATGGAACAGGATATCAGAGACCTTAAAAATGAGCTTTTAAAAGCCAAAAACTCTCAAACGGTCTCGCATGACAAAGCCCTTGTGACTAAAAAAAGTATCTACGAGATGATAATTTTTGAAGAGTGATCAGTTATGCTGACGGCTCTTTAAGTCTTGTTATATCTGCTCCCACATTTTGAAGTTTTTTCTCCAAGGAGTCATAACCTCTGTCAAGATGGTATATACGGTGAACGTTGGTAATACCGTCTGCGACAAGACCTGCCAAAACAAGTGCGCTTGAAGCTCTTAAGTCGGTTGCCATAACATCTGTCCCGCTTAGTTTGGATTTGCCGTTTACCGTTGCCACATTTCCGTTTAGTGTTATATTAGCACCCATCCTTTGAAGTTCACTAACATGCATAAATCTGTTTTCAAACAGTCTCTCTTCGATGATAGACGTACCGTCTGCCTGAGTCGCAAGTACTAAAAACTGGGCCTGCATATCGGTTGGAAATGCGGGATACTCTTGGGTAACTATTTTAACAGGTTTTATAACTTCTGATGGGTGAATTGTAATCGAATCTTGGGTTGTAGTAAATCTGCTGCCCATCTCTTGAAGCTTTGAGATTACGGAGCCCAGATGTTTTGGATTTACATCCCTCAAAGTCAATTCAGATCGTGTTATTGCTGCCGCACATAGATATGTACCTGCCTCTATACGATCGGGGATAACGCTAAAAGGTTCAATATTTAACAGCTTTCCGGCTGTTCCGTGTATAGTTAAAACAGCTGTTGCAATACCTTCTATTTTCACGCCGTTTGCATTAAGGATTTCACAAAGCTGGACGACTTCTGGTTCTCTTGCCGCATTTGTAATAGTAGTTACCCCTTCTGCCAGAGCCGCCGCCATAACGATGTTTGCTGTTCCCGTCACTGTTATTTTGTCAAAAATGATCTCGCATCCTTTAAGGCCATCGGGAGCAGTTGCATGAATATAGCCTGCTTCAATATTTATTGAAGCACCCATCTGTTCTAACGCTTTTAAGTGCAGATCGACAGGTCTCTGTCCAATGGCACAGCCGCCGGGAAGTGAGACTTCACAGTGCCCAAATCTTGCTAAAATAGGCCCTAAAACAAGTATGGAAGCGCGCATAGTCCTTACGATATCGTATGTCGCTTTTGTCTCTTTAAGATTTGATGTGTCTATTGTTGTTATATTCTCTTCATCGCTCCAAGACGAGGAGCATGCTGCTCCCAGGTTTGAGAGCAGTTTTAAAAGTGTGTTTATATCCGCAACATGCGGAAGATTTTTTATAGTTACGCTGTTTTTGGCAAGAATAGTCATAGCTATTAGCGGTAGAGACGCGTTTTTAGCGCCGGAAATTTTTATCTCTCCGCTTAGGGAGGCAGCTCTTTTAATCTGTAAGTAATCCATGTCTCTCTTTTTTTTAAAATGTGAAATTATATCTAAATTAGTTTTGCTTTTTGGTATAATCACCCAAGCAAACATAGGAAATAGTAATGAGTTCAGCTTTAGATAGATTAAA
>JBFEYZ010000113.1:0-5743 GCA_041561855.1 Sulfurimonas sp.
ATACTAATCGGAGGCTCAATAGCCTCTGTTAGTGGGCTTATTGGATTTTTCATCTCTAAAAAAATTACTAGTGCCAATTTTGACATATATGTTGAAAAGGCAAAGGCTCAAGCAGGCGCAATCGAGAATGAGGCGCAGATGCTTTTATACAAAGCCAATATAAAATCTCAAGAGATAGAGCTTGAAGCTACAAAGCTTTATGAGAGTGCCAAAGAGAAGGCAAAGGCCGACCTCTATCAAAGAGAAGAGGATATTGTAAAAAAAGAGCAAAATTTTAAACGCTACAAACATAATGAAGAGAGAAGACTTCAAGATGAAGTAGCTATTTTAAAATCTAAACAAGTTGATTTAAAAAGAAATGAAAAATCTCTAAACTCACTAAAAAAAAGATATGAAGAAAAGATAGACGAGGCGCTAAACGCAATAGAGCATTGTGCAGGAATGACAAAAGATGAGGCGCAAGCTGTTTTGCTTGAAAAGGTCGAAGAGAAATCGCGAGCCGAAATAGCCCACATAGTAAGACGTTATGAAAATGAGGCTAAAAAAGAGGCAAAAAAGAAAGCAAACTATATTTTGGCTCAAGCTACAAGCAGATATGCGGGCGAGTTTGCCGCAGAGAGGCTTACCAATATTATTAACTTATCGGATGATGAGTTAAAAGGGCGCATCATAGGCAAAGAGGGTAGAAATATTAAAACCCTTGAGACTCTTTTAGGAGTTGATATTATTATCGATGATACTCCAAATGCGATAATGGTAAGCAGTTTTAACCTCTATAGGCGTGCTATTGCTACAAAAACTATAGAACTTCTGATAGAAGACGGACGCATACAGCCCGCTCGTATCGAGGAGATATACAGCAAAGTGTGCGATGATTTTGAGTCCGAGATTTTAAACGAGGGCGAAGAGATACTGGCAGATTTGGATATCGGAGTGATGCATCCAGAGCTTGTAAAACTGATAGGAAAGCTTCGTTACCGTGCTAGTTACGGACAAAATGCACTCGCGCATACTCTTGAAGTTGCACATCTTGCAGGAATTATGACTGCCGAGATGGGCGGAGATGTGAAGCTTGCAAAGAGAGCAGGGCTCTTGCATGATATAGGCAAGGCTCTTACACACGACCACAACGGAAACCATGTTGATCTTGGAGTGGCTGTTTGTAACCGTTACAATGAGCACAGCGTGGTTATAAATGCTATTTATGCTCATCACGGATACGAAGAGATAAACTCCATAGAGTGCGGTGCTGTTTGTGCAGCGGATGCACTTTCGGCAGCAAGACCAGGAGCTAGGCGAGAGGTGCTTGAGAGTTTCTTAAAAAGAGTGACCGAGATAGAAGATATAGCATCTGAACATATAGGCGTAAAACAGGCTTATGCGATAAATGCCGGACGAGAGGTCAGAGTAATTGTTAATGCTTCTTTAGTCAATGACGACGAATCTGTTTTGATGGCAAAAGAGATTGCCAAGGAGATAGAGGAAAAAGTTCAATATCCAGGTGAGATAAAAGTCAACGTAATCAGAGAGAGCAGGGCTGTAGAGTTCGCGAAATAAATTTTTGCGTTCTCTCGCATCATCTTTTTCAGTAAACATCCTCTATAACATTCATCTCCGAATCGTCATACGGGTCCATGTGTATAAGCACGTGTACATGTTTGCTCTCAAAGAGCTCGCGAAGTTTTGCTTCAAGTTTATCGGATATCAGATGCGCATCGTATAATGATATGCTCACATTAAAGACAATATGAACGGAGATAAATATATGAGAGCCAGACTCTCTTGTTTTGAGGTCATGATATCCGCTTATATCTTTCTGGCTATTTAAGAGCATCTCTATTTTTGCAACATCTTCGGGAGCAGGAGCGGCATCTAACAGCATCAGCATCCCCTCTTTTATGATCGGAGCAGCGGAGTAGATCATATAAACGGCAATACCCATACCCAATATAGGATCTATAAGATGTTCGCCCGTATACGATATAACCACTAATGCAAGCAAAATAGCCCCATTTGAAAAAAGGTCCGTTTTATAGTGAAGAGCATCGGCTTTAATAACCATATTTTTTGTTTTTTTTGCGACATAGTTTAAAAAAGCGACCAGAAATGCTGTTATTACAAATGAGGCAACCATGACGGCAACACTTATTCCAATGTGCTCCATCGGCTTGTAGTTTACAATTTTTGAAATCGCTTCATAAAATATAAACAGTGCAGAAAAAGAGATGACAAATCCTTCTATTACTGCGGCTAGAGGCTCGATTTTGCTGCGTCCGAAATGAAACTTATCATCAGGATCCTTCTCCGCGCTGTTGAGGGCAAAATAGTTAAAAAGAGATACCGTCAAGTCAAGCAGCGAATCAATTGCGGATGCTAAAACGGCAATGGAGCCGCTAAATATTCCCACAGTCATCTTCATTAGAACAAGCACTGCCGCCACACTTGTCGAGACGACCGTAGCTTTCTTTTCGAGTCTCATAAAATTCCTTATAGCAATCTTTTGATACAATTATAATTAATTTTTTTTAAGATAAAGTATAAGATGAATATAGATGCACTAAGAGAAGAGCGACAGAAGTGGATGTTCTGGAAAAATATAGCACCGCTTCGTGAAGCTCTTGATGGTTTAAAAGATGGCTCGTGGGAGGTAACTCTTGGCGATGCGGTAAAGATAAGCGGCAATTATCAGGACCTCTCAGAGGTAGAGAGAGTGGCTCGTATGATGATGCCATGGAGAAAGGGTCCTTTTGAAGTCTTTGGAACATATATAGACTCAGAGTGGAGAAGTAACCTAAAATACAATCTATTACGCAAACATTTTAATTTAAAAGATAAAAGAGTTGCCGATATAGGGTGTAACAATGGATATTATCTTTTTAGGATGCAGGAGGACTCTCCAAAATCGCTTGTAGGCTTTGATCCTTCACCGCTTTATAAGACACAGTTTGATTTTATAAATCATTTTGTTAAAAGCAGTATAGTCTACGAACTTTTAGGTGTGGAACATCTTGAGTTTTACGAGGAGAAATTTGATACCATTTTTTGTTTAGGAGTTCTTTATCATAGGAGTGATCCTGTTGCTATGCTAAAGTCTCTTTACAGAGGTCTTGATAAAAAGGGTGAAGTAATTTTAGACACTTTTTATATCGAAGGAGATGATGAGATATGTCTATGTCCGGAATCATCATACTCCAAGATACCAAATATCTATTTTGTACCGACAGTAAAAGCGTTGAAAAATTGGTGCACAAGAGCAGGATTTAGCGGTTTTGAAGTGCTAGAGAAAACCGTGACGAACAGTGACGAGCAGAGAAAGACCTCATGGATAGAGGGACAGTCGTTGGAAGATTTTTTAGATAAAGACGACAGCACAAAGACTGTAGAGGGATATCCGGCCCCTGCTAGAGTCTATGTAAAACTAACTAAGGATAGCAAATGAGTCAGAGAGAAGATAAAGATTTTGAAGAAAATGAAGAGCTCGAAGTAGAAGATTATAGAGCTAAAGACGAGCTGGAGTTAAAAACTCACGAAGAGATCAACCGTGATTTGTGCGGGGAAATAGAAAAGATAGATATAGGGTATGTCAAATTAAAACTTGTAACTACCCATGATATGATCGCAGACTCCAAGGGTTTAATACACGGTGGATTTATTTTTAGTGCAGCAGACTATGCTGCAATGGCTGCCGTTAATGAGAGAAACGTAGTTTTAGTGGCAAGCAACTGTCAATTTTTGTCTCCCGTAAAATTTGGAGATATTGTAAATTTTACGGCCAAAGTACGCCATAAAGAGGGTAGAAAAAGAAATGTGCGCGTAACCGGAAATGTTTTGGATATTAAAGTTTTTGACGGTGAATTTAAAACCGTCGTTACCGATAGGCACGTACTAAAGTTAAAACTTACAGAGGATGAAGGAGACGAAGAGTACCATAACGAGCACGACTAGCGCCTACTTAAAGGTTAGCTATCCAGTAGTCGCTATATTGCTGTTCCTGCTTTATCGTAGTCGTGTTACCGTGTCCTGGGTATATAGTTTTGTCATAGGGAATTTTTTTAAACTCTCTAAGAGACTCTCTCATCTGCTGCGGTGAAGAGTATGGAAAATCCGTTCGCCCGATAGAACGCTCAAATATAAAGTCGCCGCTAAACATTGCATCTTCTATCTCTATCGTAGAACATCCTGGCGTATGTCCAGGAAAATGACGAAACCTTACTTTTACCCCGTTGAAATTAAATTCCTGATTTGCTTCTACCTCTACATCTGGTTTTGAAGGCGGAAGATCAGGGCTCCAGCTGGAACCTTGAAGAAGCATGGTATCTTCTTTTGGAGTGTACAGAGGAATATTTAGCCTATTTTGCAGTTCGGCATTGCTCCAGACATGGTCGAAATGGCCGTGCGTATTTAAAATGGCTACCGGATTTGTCACATTTTGCATAACCCACTCTACGGCTCCGATACCGGGATCGATTATAAAGTCCATTTCATTTACGGTTACGATGTAGCAGTTTGTTTGGTACTCTCCCATAGCTTTTGCTTTTATTTTCATTACAGAACTCTTTTTTTTAGGGCAATTGTAACCTACAAAATATAAATATATCTATATATCATTATTGCACAGATAGTTACTAAAATTTGATATAATATTTTTTGTTAAACTTCTTTAAAGGTTGGTGATGGGAAAGTATGAGCTCATATCGGAGTATCTGCAATATTTTTTGGATGACGAAGTTCGTAAAACAGGGTTGCAAAACGTTGTTTTAGGACTAAGCGGCGGAATAGATTCAGCCGTGGTAGCCGTACTTGCCCAAAGAGTCTTCGGTAATAATCTTTTATGCGTAAAAATGCCTTCTCACTACTCGTCACAAAGTTCTTTGGATGATGCTGATGAGCTTTGCCGTGATTTTAAACTAAACTCGATAACGGTCTCAATAGAGCCTATGTTAAAGGCTTATGAAGAGTTGAATCCGGATATGGACAATCTAAGACGCGGAAATCTCTCGGCAAGACTTAGAATGAGTACTCTTTTTGATATTTCTGCCAAGCATAAAGCCTTGGTTCTAGGGACTAGCAATAAGAGCGAGCTGATGCTTGGATACGGAACTCTTTACGGTGATTTGGCAAGTGCGCTAAATCCCATAGGCGATCTCTATAAAAGTGAGATATATGAGCTTGCCGAACACTTGGGCGTAACTAGAAGTATCATACAAAAAGCTCCTTCTGCCGATTTATGGGACGGACAGAGCGATGAAGCCGATCTGGGTTACAGTTATGCTAAGCTTGATGAAGCGCTAAAGTATTACGTTGAAGATAGATTAAACAGAGAAGAGATTGTCAAAAATGGGTGTGACGAGAGTATGTTCGATATGATCGTCTCTAGGATCTTTAGGAACCAGTTTAAGAGAAAAATGCCTCTTATCGCCAAGTTGACATCTAGAACAATAAATCATGATTTTAATTACCCAAGAGATATAACACTATGAAGGATGAGAGAATGAAAGTTGCATTTTGTAGATATGAGAGCAGTAGAGAAGCACACTCGAACGTGAGCGATGTTTTAGATCAGGAAGATATAAGTCAGGTAGAGGAGCTTGAAGAGGAGTTTGCTTCATATATAGGTGTTGACTATGCTTTGGCAACATCGCATGGCACCTCGGCTCTTCATTTGGCAATGCTGGCACTCGATTTAAAAAGGGGAGACAAAATAGTCTGTTCCGTAAATGCACATCCGAATGTTCCGGAAGTC
>JBFEYZ010000114.1:0-5565 GCA_041561855.1 Sulfurimonas sp.
AAGATGAAGCAAAACACATTGCGAGGGAGCCTTTTGTGCCTCACGGAAGGATAGAACTGCTTCACTACTTTATTGAGCAGAGCGTTACAAACTCATACCACAGATATGGGAACCTGGGGATTAGAGGATTAGAGAATAAAGCTAGTGACCGCTCTTAAATCTAAAGCCCTCTTCGACAAGCAGGGCTCTAAGTTTTTCTTTTAGCTCTCCTTGAAACTCCATCCAGCCATCTTTAAAAGCACCACCGCAGCCGAGCTTCTTTTTTAACATCTTTAAAGTAGTCTCAGAATCGCTTTGAGCAAGGTGAAACTCCCCTACAAGAGTTACAGTCTTGCCGCGTCTCTTCTCTTTTTTAAAAAACAAGAAGTGTTTAGAGGGCTCTAATATCTCATCTGAAACAACACTTTTTCTGGGAGTTTCGACTTTTGCCCAGCCATCTTCTATTTCAGCACCGATAAAGATATCGAGCTTCTTGCCTCTGCTCATGAGATTACTTTCTGCCTTAAGATACTCATATTTGTACTCTCTAAGCTATTTTCTTTTATGCTTTTGATGACATTATCCAAAGAGGTTTTTGTGTGATCGTAAAGCACTACAAAAACTTCGTCTCCCTCTTTTAAAAATGTGCTCTCCCCGTAAGGAGTGTACCTTGTAGCACCAATGCTGATGATCGCATTTGATGGATTGCCGCATACCGTGATGTACTCACTTAGCGGCTCAAGCGGACCGAAATCTTTTTGAGTATTTATCTGTTCTATCATCCAATCAAGAAGCTTCTTGTAAAAGTAGCTGTAGCCGCCTAACTCTACATCTTCGCCGTATGCGTGAAGCTCATTGTCTCTTCTTAAAAAGCTGCAGATGGAATAACTATCCATTATGCCGCCTTCACTAAATAGATCTATATTGATGAGATTTTCGCTTAATCCTTTAGAATTTTCGCCCCAGTTTTTTTTATCACTGATCTTGCTGGCTCCGGCAACTCTGATTGAGCAGTCATTATAAGCTCCGAATTGAGTTGGTGTGATCTTGGATAGTTTATTATCTGTGTATTCAAGTTTGCAGATAAGTCCCACTTCAGGCTCTGCTTGAATATTAAGCTCTTTGGCAGGTATTTTAATGGTAGAGCTTGAGAGTGGGTAGGTGCTCAATATCTCTTTAGCACCTTCTACACATTTAGGCAGATAAAAAGGGAACATCCCTTTAGGTGCTGCTTCATCGGCAGTGATGATGTCCTTGAAATCTTCCTCTTCACCTGCTTGGGCAAGATGCAGAGCAAAGTTGCCCGCGATCCCAAGACCTAAAAAATCTCTATAGTTCACCTTTTTCCTTAGCTTCTGCAAACTCTTCATAGCTTCCTTTGAAGTCTATATATGTGCCGTCTTCTCTTAGTTCAATGATGCGATCTGCAAATGCATCCAAAAGCTCACGGTCATGTGAGACACAGATAACGTTTCCTTTGAAGTTGTAAAGAGCTTCCCCTAGTGCTACGATCGCTTCTAGGTCAAGGTGGTTGGAAGGCTCATCCAGAATCAAGAAGTTTCCGCCTTCAAGCATCATCTTGCTAAGCATCATTCTATGTTTCTCACCGCCTGAGATGCTTATAACAGACTTTTCCTGCTGCTCACCAGAGAAAAGCATTCTTCCCAAGCAGTTTCTGATCTCTGCGATATCGCGTTTTGGATCAAAGCCCCTTAACCAGTCATATAAAGTACCGTCACCTTTTATGATGTCGGCAGTATCTTGAGGAAAGTAACTCGGCTCAATAGTTGCACCCCAGTGAATCTCTCCGCTTGTAGGTTTCATCTCTTCCATAATGATTTTTAAAAGAGTTGTTTTACCTACACCGTTTGAACCGATTAGTGCTACTTTTTCATCAGGATCAAATTTAAGGCTGATGTTTTTTAGAACTTTATTGTCACCGTAAGAGTGGTTTACTCCGACAACATTAAGCGCTTCATCGCCCATAACTCTTTTTGCTTTAAAGACGATACTAGGGTCTCTTCTTGAAGATGGTTTAATATCTTCTATAACAAGTTTATCCAGCTGTTTTTGTCTGGAAGTCGCTTGTTTTGCTTTTGAGGCATTTGCGCTGAAACGGCGAACAAAAGCCTCTAGCTGCTCTTTTTCCTTCTCTTTTTTTGCGTTGTTTAGCTCTTGCTGCTTCGCTATTACGTTTGCCGCAATATACCAGTCGTCATAGTTGCCCGTAAACTCGCGGATCTTTTGATAATCCACATCCAGAATATTTGTAACGACCGCATTTAAGAAGTGTCTATCGTGAGAGATAACGACCATAGTTCCTTCATGGCGTTGAAGCTCATGCTCAAGCCAGCTGATCGTTTCAATATCGAGGTTGTTGGTAGGCTCATCAAGGAAGAGAACATCCGGTTTCGGATACAAGACCTGAGCCAAGAGAACTTTAAATTTGTCGGCGCTGTCAAGCGTGCTCATTAGCTCGTTGTGATGGCTTGCAGGAATGCCTACATTTTCCAGAATTTTTGCGATATTTACATCATATTCGTAAGTAGGATCCTCTTCTACACAGATAGTCTCAAGTTCTGCAAGACGGTTGTTTACCGCGTCGTCTTCAAAGTCACCTGTCGTATATATGACCTCTTTTTCTTTTATCGCGTCATATAATCTTTTGTTTCCGTAGAGAACCGCATCGGCAATAGTAAAGTTTTCAAATGCGTATTGGTTCTGCCCCAAAACGCCTACCTTAAGGCCTTTTTCAATGATAATATCGCCTTCATATTCGTTAATCTGACCGCTTAGTATCTTTAAAAAAGTTGTTTTTCCGGCACCGTTGGCACCGATAAGACCGTATCTTTTGTGACGGTCTAGTTTAAGATTGATGTCTTGAAACAGAACTCTGTTTCCATAACGCATTGTTAAATTTTGTACAATTACCATGATTTACTCTCGCTTAGGCAGAAGTTGTAGTGCCTATTATTTTTCGCGATTGTAGCTAATTGTTGTTTAAAAACTGATTATTGCTGATCGTCGTATTAGTCTTTTGAGCCTTCAAAAGCGTTGGTAATATCGTTTTTGATTCCCTCGGCTCCCTCTTTGAACTCTTTTGCGCTGCATCCTAGAAAGATCAGCAAAGTCATTATCGTTATAAATAAAAATCTCATTTTTTCTCCTTTAATTTACTGTGTGGACTATTCCAAAAATCTGCATCCGGTTCGCCTAGATGTATATTTTTTAAATATTTTTCTTCTGTTCTTTGTATTTCTGCTCTGATGAGATTTACGATCGCTTGTTGCGATGCTATCGGTTCAGGGAGCACGCAGTACTCTCCGTCCGTCAACTCATCGTTGAATTTGACTTCATCAAAAGTTTTTCCGAGGTATTTTACTATATATTTCAGGTCTCTCTCCGCATTTCCAAGACAGGATGTCGCTCCCGGGGATGGTGTCATATTAAAAATAAGACCTTCTCCAGTATAGATGGAAGCCTCGCCTAAAAGAAGCTTTTGCTCATCTTTGTTCAGTACTTGAGGACGTACCCCTCCGAATCCTTTTGCATACCTGAACTCATTTAGTTTAAGAGAGGGAACGATTTTTCTTGCATCTCTTAAAAAGAGGTATTTATTTAAAAATGGAACTTCAAAAAGAAAGTTTCTAAATATATATGTGCGGATATCCTTCTCTTTTAAAAGCTTCCAGAGCGCTACTGCGATATTTTTGTCAAATCTTAGAGTTTTAAAAAAATCAAGATATGTTCCTTTTTTGTAGCGCTCAAGTTTTGGAAGCATAAGTGCGGTCGGACCAAAGCGTGTGTTGCTGTCTGCTAGAACATCAGGGTCGCCGTGAAGAGCGGCAAAAGGCAGTTTTGGATTTTGGATCATATATACTTTTCCGTTAAGCATTTTCTCGTTTGTTATATAAAAGCTTCCTGCAACAGGCAGGCAGCCGAGATTTAGTCCAAATCCCATCTGGTGCGCCAAAAATAGCGAGTGTGCTCCGGCATCCACTACCACAAAGTCGGCATAAAAGGTATCCTCTTTTGTTTTAACTGCGTAACCGCGTTTTTTGCTCTTCTCAATACTCTCTACTTTAGTGTTTAAAAAAAGTTCCAGCTCTACATCTCTCTCTTTTTTTGCGTTCTCGATGAATGAGCTTGAGAGTTTTCCAAAATCAACCGTAGTCCACTGATCTCTTGTCCCTATGCCGACAATGTTCTCTGGCCGTTCATTTCCATTCTCGTCAAACACTACACGCGGTTCGAGTTTTTTTAGTTTTTCTTTGTTCCAAACTTCAAGATAAGGAAAGAGTTCTGAGAACTCTTCATAGCGGTGTAGCAGGAACTCCACCTCTTTTTTACCGACTCCGAGTGCCATCTTTTGGTGTGAGAATATTATTTTGTTTTGATAGTTGTGCTGCAGGCAGTATTTTTCTACCATCTTTGCTGTTCTTTTGGTTATTGCAGCTTTTTGGAGCGTATAGTTTGTTTCAATATCTCCGACATGGATAGTTTGAGAGTTGCTTGTCCCGCCTGAGTTTAGCGTAGCGATATCTTCATATTTTTCTATGATCCCGATAGATTTTATATCTGTATATCTTGCTAGTTCGTATGCAAGTGCAGCTCCTGAAACTCCTGCCCCCACAATTATAACCTCAAAGTTTTTAACACCCATTTTTGATTGATCCTTGCCGCATCTTTAGCAGTATTGTAGCGAATTTGTTATAATATTCAATTATAAAAATTAAAAACAGAGCGAACGACTCTACAGTCTAACAAAGCCTTAGTGAGCGTGTTTTTAGTTTTGCAAATAGTTAAATTTTTAATTTTATGGGATATATATGCAGATAAGAGAACTAGACCTAAAAGAACTGGTTACTGTTTTTGATGTTCTTTCACAGCTTCGAAGAGAACTTGATTATGATGAGTTTGAAGACCTTATATACGAAATGAGAAGCATGGAGTATAAGATGCTTGGAGTGATGGAAGGAGAGACTCTTATTACATATGCAGGAGTCGCAATCCAGACAAATCTTTACCATAAGAGACATCTTTTTGTTTTTGATCTGGTCACCGACGAGAAATACAGAGGCAGAGGATACGGAAAAGTTATGCTTGAGTATCTTAATGATTTTGCGCGTGTTGCAATGTGTGAAAATATAGTTCTCTCATCTGGAGTGCATAGAGAGGCTGCCCATAGATTTTATGAAAATAACGGATTTTGTAAAAAGAGTTTTGTTTTTTTAAAGAGAGTTTGAATTTGTTTTTATAGAGTAGAGACGGAGTGTATGATGCAGGCATAAAAGCCTGCAGGTAAAACCTTATAAAGGAGTTACGTTCTCAGCTTGAGGACCTTTTTGTCCTTCACCAAGTTCAAAAGTTACCCTTTGACCTTCAGCTAAAGAAACGCGACCTGGTCCCGTTCTGTTTACTTGGCGAAAGTGTACGAATACATCTTTACCGCCGTTATCTTGTTGAATAAAACCATAACCTTTTTCTTCATTGAACCATTTAACTGATCCGTCTAGCAATTCTGCCATGTCGTAGTACCTCTTTGGTAAAAATTCACTTCCTTGGAAGTGGAGTCAAAATATAGGG
>JBFEYZ010000115.1:0-5560 GCA_041561855.1 Sulfurimonas sp.
GAGCAGATTAGTGAGAATGAAGCTAATATAATGGCATATCCTTTTGAGACTGGATATGCTATATCTTTGGCTCATCCACTTCGCCGTTTTTTGTTAAGCAGCTCGGTAGGTTATGCACCAATAGCTATTAAAATTGAAGGTGCTAAGCATGAGTTTGACTCAGTGCGCGGTATGCTTGAAGATATTTCTGATTTTATTTTAAATCTAAAAGAGATAAGATTTAAGCTACTTGGTGATGCTACAGAGGCAGAAGTTAATTACAGCTTCGCAGGTCCTTGTACTATTAAAGGCGGTGACCTTACAAATAGCGAAGTGGAAGTGGTAACACCGGAGGCTCATTTAGCAACTCTAAATGAGGATTCAGTGCTTAACTTTAAAATCAAAATCGCACAAGGTATCGGTTATGTTGCTAGTGAGGACACTCATGACGGACTTGAAGAGGGATATATAGCACTTGATGCATATTTCACTCCTGTTCGCAGTGCGACTTACAAAATAGAGAACGTACTGGTAGAAGATAACCCTAACTTCGAGAGAGTTGTTATAAACATTAAAACTGATGGACAAATCTCTCCGTTAGATGCATTTAGAAACTCACTTGAAGTTATGTATGCACAACTGGCTGTATTTAACAGTGAAATCAGTGTTAAATCTCCGGCTACTATTGAGAGAACCGAAGAGAGCCCGGACCTTAAAAAACTAACTATGCATATCGATAATTTAGGTTTGAGCGCAAGAAGTTTCAACTGTCTTGACCGTTCAAACATAAAACTTATAGGTGAAATAGCGTTGATGAGCACGAATGATCTTAAAAACGTAAAAAACCTTGGTAAAAAGTCATATGATGAGATCGTTGAAAAACTTCAAGAGTTTGGATATGAAGTTGGAGGCGATCTTTCAGATGAGATCGTTAGTGGACTAAAAAAGAAAATCGAAGCTTTATAAGCTTTTAAAAAGAGGAATTATAGATGAGACATCGTCATGGATACCGTAAACTAGGTCGTACAAGCTCACACCGTGCTGCTTTACTTAAGAACCTAAGTATTTCGTTAATTGAACATGGTAAAATTGAGACTACTGTTATGAAAGCAAAAGAGTTACGCTCTTATATTGAAAAACTTATTACTGCTGCAGGTAAAGGTGATTCAAATGCTCATAAAGCAGTATTTGCGGCGCTTCAAAGTAAAGAAGCAACTAAAACTTTAGTAAATGAGATAGCTCCTAAGTATGTTGATCGCCCGGGAGGATACACTAGAATCACTAGAACTCGTATCCGCCGTGGTGATGCTACTACTATGGCATTCATTGAACTAGTATAATTTACACAAAACAAGTGCTCAAGACCTATCGGTCTTGTCGCTACCCTTCAAAATTTCCACATTCCAAACTACTTAAATTATAAAAGTGAGACATTATGAGTAATTTCGCATTTGGAACTTATAGAATAAGTGATATAAACCCTCAGCATATTCAGGCCCTAAAAGAGGCTATAGAATCTGGCATAACTATGATAGACACCTCTTCAAACTATATGGACGGAGGCGCGGAACGTGCGATAGCTTCTGCTCTTAGAGAGTTTGACGAAGATAAAAAAGATGAAGTCGAGATCGTAAGTAAATTCGGTTATATTCAGGGAACAAATCTTAAAGAGTATAAAGATAATCCCTCAATAATTGAAAATGAAGATGATGTTGTAAAGTATAGCGAGGAGTGTTATCACTCCATCTCAAAATCTTTTATGCATGAACAGCTAACTGCCTCTCTGGAACGTTTGGAGATGGATAAAATCGACTGTTATCTTATACATAATCCAGAATACTATCTTTTGGATGCTATTAACAGAGGCATTGAGAAAGATGAGCGCCTTGATGAGATGTACAGAAGACTGCAGGAGGCTTTTGTAGGGCTTGAAGAGGAAGTCAAGGGTGGCAGAATTCTCTCATACGGAATCAGTTCAAACAGTTTCTCTCTAGAGCACACAAGCGATGAGTTTCTTCCTTATGAAGATCTGCTCACACTTGCGTACAATGCAGCAATGATAGTAGGAAACAGAGCCCACAGCTTTACGACCATAGAGCTTCCTATAAATCTTTTGGAGAGAGAGGGACTTAAGTGTGCTTCATGGGCAAAAGAGAACGGAATTAGAGTTTTGGCGAACAGACCTCTAAATGCAAAATATAACGAGATGATGTTTCGCCTGGCGGACTACGATGAAAGCAAGGATTACTACACATACTTCAATGAACTGATGGAAGTCTCCGATAATGAAGCGCTAGAGCCTCTTTACAACCTATTGGAGCAGCTCGATGCAACCAAACACAAGTTCGGATGGATCGGTGACTACGACGTTTTTCTATTTACACAGATAATACCTCATATTAAAAAAGTCCTTCAAAAGGTAGATGAAGAGAGCAGTAAAACGTTGGTTGAGTTTATTGATCTGTATCTTGGTGAATATAGAAAAATGGTAGCGTATGAGTGCTCAAAAAGAACAAGAACCGAGCTAAAGGAGTTTTTTAAGGACTGCAGCGGCACTATGCAGGAGTGTGCGTTAAAGTTTTTAATAAATAACGAAAATGTCGATTATATTCTTGTTGGTATGAGAAAGCCTTCATATGTATATGAAATCCTTTCTTTGGATAGATAGGTTCTATTTTTTATGACTTGTTAAGCAATATTTGCATATCTTATGAAAACAATAAAAGATATAAATTATGAAGGATGGGCATGATACCATTTACAGATGAAGAGTTGATGAATCCGGTAAAGAATGTTATAGATAAGGTTCGTCCATCTTTAGCCCTTGACGGCGGAGATATAGAGTTCTTGACTGTTAAAAACTCAAAGGTCTATATACAACTTAGAGGCGCGTGCGTAGGATGTGCCAGCAGCGGTACTACGTTAAAGTACGGGGTAGAGAGACAACTGAAGATGGATATACATCCGGAGATTACGGTTATAAATGTACCAATTGGTATGGAAAACGATATAGATAATTTATAAAATAGTAAAGGAGACAAGATGGCAATAAGTAAACATAAAATATTATCGCAAGCTAAAGATAGTTTCTCCAAATCAGATTATAAAAATGCGTTGGATAAGTTTGCTGCGGTACTGCAGAATTTTCCAAATTCAAAAGAGGCTTACAACGGTGTTATATTAGCAGAGATGGCACTAAGCGGAGAGGGCGGTGCCGAGGCTCTTTTTGACTATTATGAAATATTAAAAGAGGAAGATAAAGAGCAGGCAGACATCATTATGAGCGATATTTTGCAAAATATGGACGGCTCAATGGAGAAGCTGAGTGAAGTATTCGCACAGCCTATCCGCGACAGAATAGAGTTTGAAGACGGTATTTTGTATAAAGATTTTAAGGCGCTGATAGATTCTGGAGAGAGTTTTAAAGAGACTTTTGAAAATATAATGTTCTCAACAAGAGTAATAATTACACAAAAAGAGGATTTTGTAGACTTTCTGGACAATCTTATAGAACATGGTTTTGCCGAGATGGCTTTGACTTATCTAGAAAATGCCCTAAGCGTTTATCCGAGCGATGCCCTACTTAGAAAATTGCTAAAAAAGTTGGCAAAGGGCAAAAAAGTTGAAAATTGAGCTACCGGAAGAGGAGTTTAGGTATATAACCGAAAATTCGCAGGAGTGTGATAAAGAGACCGCATTTGTGCTAACTGCCCAAAATGAGAAATATCTCCAAAATGCGAAAGATAACGGTGCCCACTCCATCATAAGTATAAAAGACGTTGCAAAGCTCTTCGGCGTAGACAATATAAAAATTGTCGGCATTACAGGGACCAACGGCAAGACGACGACCGCAAGTGCTATATACTCTTTCTTGTTAGATCTCGGCTATAAAGCTGCAATGCAGGGAACCCGCGGTTTTTTTATGAACGATAAGCTTATCGAGGGCAAGAGTCTGACGACGCCATCGGTTTTAAATACATACAAGCATATATATCAGGCTGTTGCAGCAGGATGTGAATTTTTTGTAATGGAAGTGAGTTCTCATGCTATCGCTCAAAAAAGGGTGGAGGGGCTTGATTTTGAACTTAAGATTTTAACGAATATTACTCAGGACCATCTTGACTATCATAAAACTATCGGCGAATATATCGCCGTCAAAAACAGCTTTTTTCAAGATGACGGAAAAAAACTTATCAATAAAGATGAGACAAAAGCATCGTTTAATTTTAAGAACGCTTATACATACGGCATAGAAAACGCTGCTACATACAGGCTGATCGCATACTCGCTTAACAACGCTACAAGCGGAATAATCCAAAACATAAAAGATGTAGTTCCTTTTACGGCATCTTTGCATGGATTTTTCAATCTTTATAATCTTATGGCGGCAATTGCGGCTACTCACATCTTAACAGGCAAGAAGCTTGAAGAGGTCTGTGAAGTAGTGGACAATTTTGCGGGTGTTAGCGGCAGAATGGAGCAGGTAAGCGAAGAGCCAAATGTTATAGTAGATTTTGCACATACACCTGACGGCATCCAGCAGGTCTTAAACGCACTAAAAGAGAAAGAACTTTTAGTCGTTTTTGGAGCAGGCGGGGACAGAGACAGAAGTAAAAGACCTCTTATGGGAAAAGTGGCTGCGAGCTTGGCAAAAAAGCTCTATATAACAAGCGACAATCCAAGAAACGAAGACCCTCAGAGTATAGTAGATGATATTTTAGAGGGGATTGAAGACAGAAGTATTGTAAATGTAGAGCTAAACAGAAAAAAAGCGATACAGATGGCTCTTGATGATCAACAGGAGGATGAAGTAGTTGTTATTCTCGGAAAAGGTGATGAATCTTTTCAGATAATATATGATGAAAAATTCCCTTTTGACGATAGAGAAGTGGTAAGAGAGCTGCTAAAAATAAGTTAAATGCTTAAATAAAAAAACTTATTTTGGCGCATTAATATTTATGAGATTATTTTTGCTATAATTGCGAAAAATATTAAGGACGGAACTTATGGGAATTCCTCAACCGGCATTTTATATATTTAAGTGTGAACAATCAGCTCCTCCGGGGATGCCGAAACCTTCGTGCGTAACACCTCAGACACAGGATCTTTTTCAGCATTTGGCACAGAAATTGATGAAAGAGGGCATAATGGGAACGGTCCAGCCTATCCGTACATCATGTCTGAACCGCTGTACATCAGGTCCGGTTATGTTGGTAGAGCCCGGGCATTTTATGTACGCAGCACTTACTAAAGAGAAAATCGATAGAATTATAGAAGAACACATCGTCGGCGGCAAAGTGGTCGAAGAGTTTTTAATCAGTTCCGAAGTGTGGGACGAACCGATATCGCCGTGCGATATGAAAAAACAGATGGGAATGTAAAAAAATGACAATAGAGATGTTGTACAGCAAAATTCATCGTGCTACGGTAACTGATGCCAACCTAAACTATGTTGGATCTATTACCGTAGATGAGGAGCTTTTAGAGGCTTCAAAGATGAGAGTTGGACAAAAAGTTGAGATACTTAACATCAATAACGGTGAGAGATTTTCAACATATATTATTTTGGGTGAACGCGGCA
>JBFEYZ010000116.1:0-5491 GCA_041561855.1 Sulfurimonas sp.
GAAGCGGCACTCCCGACCATTAGGAAAGAAGCTGTTGAACTCAAAAAGAAAGCTAAAGAGATATCGGCAAAGAGAAAAGAAAAATAAAAAGATTCCTCGAAGAGAACAAAGAAGCTACACAACGGGGAAGAAAATCACGTAAAGATTAAATAATGCTGCTAAAATAGAAAGTACCAAAGTCGGAGCGTTGAAGACAGCTAAAGAAAAAATAAACACATTTTGCTATAATACAAACAATAATTTATGAAGATGGAAAAACCAGTGATTACATTAAAAGAAGCATTGAAACTAAGCAAAGACGAATTGGCAAAATTTAAAGAAGAACTAAAAACAAATATAGAAGCAAATGCGGACATTAACGCTTACATCGACATTAACAATGTAGGAGAAGGCGTACCTATAGCCATAAAAGACAACATTCAGGTCAAGGATTGGTCCGTAACGTCTGGTTCGAACATTCTTCAAGGCTATATCGCTCCTTATAATGCCACTGTCATAGAGAAGATGCTTGGTGCTGGACTAAGCCCGTTCGGGCGAACGAACATGGACGAGTTTGCTATGGGAAGTACTACCGAATCAAGCTTTTACGGGAAAACCCTAAATCCTCACAACAAAGAGTGCGTTCCTGGCGGGAGCTCTGGCGGAAGCGCTGCGGCAGTTGCTGCGGGTCTTGCTATTGCCGCACTTGGAAGCGACACGGGCGGAAGTATCCGTCAGCCTGCCTCATTTTGCGGAATTGTCGGAATGAAACCGACTTACGGACGTGTCAGCCGTTACGGTCTGGGGGCTTATGCTTCAAGCCTTGACCAGATAGGGCCTATGACGCAAAACGTTGAAGACGCGGCAATACTATATGACATAATCAGCGGACACGACGAAAAAGATTCCACAAGTGCGAATAAAAACGACAAAGTAAGCGACAAACTGAACGCTTCAAGAAAACTCAAAATTGCCATACTTCCAAAGCATATCCAAAATGCAAGCGAAGATGTAAAAAAAGCATATGAACTGGCTATTGATGCACTTAAGAGTGCAGGACACGAGATAGTGGAGCGCGAACTTATGGACGCGAAATTTGACATCTCCGCATACTATATAACGGCAACTGCTGAAGCTACGACAAACTTGGCAAGATATGACGGTATCCGTTACGGAAACAGAGTCGTAGGAAAAGACCTGAACGACACGTTTATCCAGACGAGAAGCCAAGGCTTCGGAGATGAAGTAAAACGCCGTATTTTACTTGGAAACTTTGTTCTCTCAAGCGGATACTATGAGGCTTACTATGTAAAAGCGCAAAAGACCAGACATATCATAAAAGACCAGTATACAAAGATATTTGATGATGTTGATCTGATTCTTTCACCTATCGCACCTGGCACCGCTCCCAAGTTCGGCGAGCTTAAAAATCCGATGGACATGTACTTAAGCGACCTTTACTCCATCAGCGTTAACCTTGCAGGCCTTCCTGCTCTTTCACTTCCTATAAACAAAGGTCAAAACGGTATGCCTGTCGGTCTTCAGCTAATTGCAAACGCTTACGACGAACAGACGCTTTTTGACGGTGCTCTCGGCTTAGAGAAGCAGATAAACTACACTAAATAATACTCTGCATACAAAGGGCTTCTCTGCCCTTTACACTTTTAAACAATCTCAAATTATTTTATTTATATTATGAGAACGCATATTGCTTTTTATGCCTCAATATAGAATAACTCACTATGACAAAGAGGCAAACATGGCTATATACAACAGTAACGGCAAAGAACTTCTTAACGTTGAGTATGACGACATCGTTGAGATAAACGATACGGTTGACGGTATGAGAGTAATATCAAAAAATGTACGCGGAGAAGAGTACGCCGTCTTTATGCTGGAACCAAACGGCAATATCTGCTGTTATGTTTTTGATGAAGTTTTTATTATCGGAAGAGTAAGCGGTTTTGAGTCTCTCCCCGATGCTATAGAAGCTTGGAAAAACGACGAAATATAACAATAAAAGCAGGCGGATATCATGAAAAAGAACTTCAAAGCGCTAAATATAAAATGCGAAGGGTGTGTTAGCACCGTAAAGAAATCATTAAGGGATGAGTTTGGCGAAGTTGATGTAGATTTGACGCAGGAACCCGGAGTCGTAACAGTAGATATAAAAGATGAGGAGGCGGAACTGAGTTTTCGCAAAAAAATGAGATCGCTCGGCTACCCCCTAGAAGACGAAGATTTAAGAACGTTCACAAAGGGCGGACTTAAAGCTAAAAGTTTTCTCTCATGTGCAATCGGAAAGATAAATAAAAAGTAATCAAAAACCGCTTTACCTCTTTTTAACCACAAAAAAGCTATAATCCAGAGAATTTTATAGCAACATAAAAACTTTTACCCCCTTAAAAGGATGACCATGAAAATTCGTAAACGCGCCCTAACGTTTGAAGATGTACTTCTTGTACCTCAATACTCTGAAATACTGCCAAAAGAGGTCTCTTTAGAGACAAAACTTACACGTAACATTTCTCTTAAAATCCCTATGGTCTCAGCTGCGATGGATACAGTGACCGAATATAGAGCAGCAATTGCCATGGCAAGGCTCGGCGGAATCGGAATTATCCATAAAAATATGGATATAGAGACTCAATGCAAACAAGTTAAAAAAGTCAAAAAGAGCGAAAGCGGAATTATAATAGACCCGATTTATGTTCACCCTGACGCTACACTTGCGGAAGCTAACGCACTTATGGATGAGTTTAAAATCTCCGGTGTTCCAGTTATTGATACTCATAATAAACTTTTAGGAATCCTTACAAACCGCGATATGAGATTTCAAAAAGATATGAGTAAACGCGCTGATGAAGTGATGACAAAAATGCCTCTTATAACGGCTAAAAAAGGGATCTCTCTTGATGACGCTGCCGACATCATGCACCAAAACAAGATCGAAAAACTTCCAATTGTTGATGATGAAGGCTTTTTAAAAGGTCTTGTTACTATCAAAGATATTAAAAAACGCATAGAGTATCCGAACTCAAACAAAGATGCTTTCGGCAGACTTATCGTAGGTGCCGCTATAGGTGTCGGACAGTATGACCGCGCAAAAGCTCTGGTAGATGCTGGCGTTGACGTTTTGGTTCTTGACTCTGCACACGGACACTCTAGAGGAATACTAGATACAGTCAAAAAAATAAAAGAGACGATGGAAGTCGATGTGATCGCAGGAAATATCGCGACTGCCGAAGCTGTTGAAGCACTTATTGAAGCGGGAGCAGACGGCGTAAAAGTCGGTATTGGACCTGGTTCAATATGTACTACGCGTATAGTTGCGGGAGTTGGCGTTCCTCAGATCTCTGCCATAGCAGAGTGTGCGGATGCAGCACGTAAGCACGGGGTTCCTGTTATTGCAGACGGAGGGATTAAATACTCTGGCGATATAGCAAAAGCTTTAGCGGTAGGTGCAAGCTGTATTATGGCTGGCTCACTTCTAGCCGGAACCGAAGAGTCACCTGGAGACACTATTATGTTTCAAGGCCGTCAATACAAATCATACCGCGGTATGGGAAGTATAGGCGCAATGCAAAAAGGCTCAAACGACAGATATTTTCAAGAAGGAACTGCTGCTGATAAACTTGTTCCTGAGGGAATTGAAGGACGTGTTCCGTTTCGTGGAAGCATCGCAGGAATCGTTCATCAGATGATGGGCGGGCTTCGCTCATCTATGGGATACTGTGGAAGCGAGAGCATTGAAGCTTTCTGGGATAAGGCAGAGTTTGTGGAGATAACGAGCGCGGGTCTAAAAGAGAGCCATGTTCACGACGTTATCATCACTCAAGAAGCTCCAAATTACCACATATAACGGTAAAGGAGATTTATGAATGAAGTCAGATATGCGGGCTTTTGGATCCGCTTTTTTGCTTCATTTTTAGATACTCTTTTCCTTGCACTACCGGTCGGAATCGTTATCTACTTTTTAAGCGACGGTAACTGGTTCGACTTCTCACAGTTTCAACAAAATATGGCTTACGCGATGAGCGGCAATGCCCAAATGGCACTTACAAATCAGCCGCCTAAATCTCTTAAATGGGAACTTCTTTTTGAATTTTCTGTATTGATCGTCACGCTGATTTTTTGGAGAAGATGGCAGGGTGCGACTCCCGGAAAAAAATTTTTCCACGTCAAAATAGTAGATGCAAAAAGCTTTAAAGACATTGACAACAAGCAGGCGATCACGCGCTCTTTGGGATATATAGCATCTACGCTTATACTTCTGATAGGGTTTTTTATGGTCGCCTTTAGAGATGACAAAAGAGCTCTTCACGACCTCCTTGCAGGAACGGCAGTTATCTACGATTCGTAGCTCTGTATATTTTACTAAACTCTTAGATCAACCTCTTGTAGCAGTCCTGCTCCGCCGTTTTCTTTTAAAAACAGAGAACTCTCCCGCATTTTTGCCACCAGATTGTTTTGAGTATCGCCAAGATCAAAAGTAGTCAGAGCAGAACCAAGATAAAGCGCACCAACATCTTTGGCTTTTAGTGTGTGCAACTCCTCATTCCCCTCTTCATCTTTTGTCCAGATCAGCAGTTTATCAAAAACGGAGTCACTCTCGTCTATCCACATATTGCCGTCTTCATCATACGCCGAGAGTTCTTCAAACCCGTTGCCGAGTGTTGGTCCAAACAGCTCGCTTCCGTCATTGATCTTGCCGTCACCGTTTTTGTCGATCGCTAAAAAACCGCTCCCCTCACCCACGAACGAGAACTCGTCCTCTCTGCCGTCTAGGTCAAGATCAAACGTATGTTTTATATTGCCCATTGTAACCGTATTACCGTCAAAATTGAGCACAAGAGGGTCTATCAAGGCGTCTCCTGCTTTAAATGAGAGGTTCTCATGCGTTGCGGTGCTTCTGCTCATGCTAAATGCCAATTTAAAGTCTATCTCTCTTCCGTCTTTAGTACTTACCCTGCCGCTTGCAGAGAACTTTAGCTCTTCGCTACGCACTTCGCTGCGGCTGTAACTGTATTCAATTCCCCATCCAAGCCTCTGGGGTGTATCACCATCTTTTGAGTTGTTTTTTGCATGCATATCAGCAACTTCGCTTCTGTTTGAAGAGTTGCCATAGCGGTAAAGTGAGAGATTTATCTTTCTGCCCGTCAAAGCCTCAAGTGCTCTTATAATAGACATTAATTTTGGATCAAGTGAAATATCGAAATACTCCTCTTGGGAAATATTTAGCTTTGCACTCTGCTCCATCTTCTTGAAATTTTTTGAAAGTTCAAGCCTATCGCCCTCTCTTAACCTCTGTGGTGCGTCCTCTTCATTGTCCCATATATGTAACTGCTCATGCTCCTCAATCTTGTGGCTTTTTTGATATGAGGAGAAAAGCGAAACATCAGATTGCTCTATCTTCATCTTTATCTCCTTGATTATTTATATTAAATCGGCTAATTTCAGCTGTTTTTTTAGGAGTTGTATATTATGAGAATTTCTTTACAATTTCTTTACA
>JBFEYZ010000117.1:0-5373 GCA_041561855.1 Sulfurimonas sp.
CAGCCTCTACGATTGACGCTACAGATCTATCAAGTACACGATGATCATAAGCTTTCAATTTCAAACGAATTTTTTCCATGTTTTTCCTTCTAAAGAACTCGTCAGGTCTTGCCTAACTATTTAAGGGAGCGGAATTGTATCTAAACTATCTCTATAATTCAAGGAAATAGGGGCCAAAAATTGAAATTTGTATAAATTTATTTCCTTTTAATAAGGAAGTGGTAAAATTGCAACATGGAAATTTTACTAGAAGAGTTATATAAAACCGACCTCATTGTTGATAAGTTTCACTTTAGAAAGCTGTTTTTAGACGCCTCAAGCTATCAGATAAACGGAATAACGCAAAGCGGAAAGACAAAGCTTGTAAAAAACTACCTTCTCGGACTGAAAAAAAACAGCTATCTATATATAGACTGCAGAGATCTACGCATAGACAAAGAGGAGCTGAACAAGAGTATTCAAAAATTTTGTACCGACCATGCTATAAACACTCTCGTTCTTGATAATTATACAGAAGATATAAAAATCGTAAACGTACCTCAACTCATAATCTGCAGTGAAGCCAGCTATGATATAGAATACCTAAAAAATATAAGAGTATATCCGCTTGACTATGAAGAGTTTTTGGCTTACGAGCATAAGTACGACTCAACTGCACTAAACCACTTCTTTCAGCTCGGCGGTTTTCCTTTTATGCATAAAGTTAACAGTGACGAGAGAGTCTCCTACCTGCAAAGGGCACTCAGAAGTACGCTGGATGAAAAGGAGCTTGAGATACTCATATTTTGTGCAAAGATGATGACGCAGAAAATCTCCCCCTACTCGATATATGAGAGACTCAAACAGACACAGAAGATCTCAAAAGACAAACTCTACGACTCATTTGACAAGCTATGCCTCAAAGGATACATACACCAAGTACAAAAAGTAGATCATCCAAAGGCGATCAGAAAAATATATCTCTGTGACATCTCTTTAAAATCTGCCCTTACAATCGATAAACATTTCGGCAGAGTGTTTGAAAATATGATATATTTAGAGTTGCTAAAATCAAACAAAGAGTGTTTCTATGATGACGGAATAGACTTTTATGCTCCAAACGAAAGTGAAGTTATCTTGGCGACACCCTTTGCAGACGAGAGGGCTCTTTTTAAAAAAATAGAAGCTATTGAATCATTTATTATAAGATATCAAATTAAAAAGATAACGGCTGTAACAATGAGCAAAGAGGGAAGCGTCAACCACCCGTTCTCCAGAATCGAGATGGTTCCGTTTGATATTTGGGCATTAGGGGATTAAGTTGCAGAGATCTGAAAAAAGAATATATATAAAACGAAGGATGAGTGTATGTTATGTGGAATAGACGAGGCCGGCCGCGGTCCTATTGCAGGAGATCTTGTAGTCGCTGGCTGCATACTTAAATCTAATATAGACGGGCTGAACGACTCAAAAAAACTAAGTGAAAAAAATAGAGAATCTCTTTATGAAGCTATAATTCAAAACTCTCTCTACCATATAGTAATATTTTCTTCTAAGGAGATTGACGATCACGGCATCTCATCTTGTATGAAAAATGCTCTTTTGGATATCATCAACACTCTCGAATGCAGCGAATACCTCTTTGACGGAAACTCAAATTTTGGAGTAACGGGACTCCAGACTATGATCAAAGCGGACGGAAAGATCCCTGAGGTTAGTGCCGCTTCAATTTTGGCAAAAGTTACGCATGACAGGAATATCATAAAGGATGCTAAAAAATACCCGCTTTATGAATTTGAAAAACACAAAGGATACGGAACTGCCAGACATATAGAACTGATCAAAAAACATGGATACTGCGAGATTCACAGAAGAAGCTATAAACTAAAAGCTCTTCAGCCGACACTGTTTTAAAAAATATCCAGCAAAATAACGTTTACAAACGTGCCCTGCTCCAGATCTCCATCATCTTCACCAGTAATCATCAACGCACTTGAATCGAGCATATTTGTAAGTATCGCCGAGCTTCCGACCTTCTTATCTTTGAAATTTACAAAGTACTCCCCGTCCTCTACGACAACATTGCACGCTGTAAACTCTGTCAACCTACTTCTTTTTATAAAATTTTCACTCAGTTTTGCCGCAACCGTTTTATATGCACTTTTACGGCCAAGCATTTTTGAAATCAACGGAAGAACATAAAGTATAGCCGTCACAGTAGATGAATAAGCAAATCCCGGAAGCGCCAAGACGAACTTATCTTCTCTTTGCGCAACCATTATATGTTTGCCCGGTTTTATTGCCACACCTTTATAGACCACTTCGGCACCTATGCGAGGTACTATATCTTTTACAAAGTCATAATCTCCTACGCTAACGCCTCCCGTACTTACAAGTATATCTGCACTGGAGAGGGCATTTTGAAACGTCTCCATGATACTTTCTCTCTCATCACCGACAGTCCCAAGCTGTATGACTTCTGCGCCCGCTTGTTCAAAAAGAGCTGCAAGCGTATAGTTGTTTGAGCTTCTGATCTGAGCTGGATTTGTACTGTTTACGCCAAGATCTAAAATCTCGCTTCCTGTTGAGATAACCGCAACACGAGGTTTTAGTGCGACCTTTACCATTACTCGGTTAAGCGCCGCCATAACACCGATCTCTGCGAAACCTATCTTTGTCCCTTTTTTTATCAGTACATCCCCTGCTCTGTAACCCTCACCTATCGGACGGATCGCATTACCAAGAGGAACTTTTTCATCTACGGTTATTTTGCCGTTGTTTACACTTACATTTTCTATCTGAATTAGCGTATCGGCACCGCTTGGCATCTTTGAACCTGTAAATGTTTTTATACACTCTCCGCTCTTTATGGTTCTCTTCTCATCACTTCCGGCAGGATTATCTCCTAAAATAGCAATCTCTTTGTTATCTAAATCACTATGAATAACAGCATAACCGTCCATTGAAGCCGTAGGAAACTGAGGATCATTAAACTCTGCGACAATATCCTGTGCCAATACTCTGCCAAGAGATGCGCTAAGTGCCACGTTCTCACTTCTTGATGAGTTGACGTGCAGAAGGTCAAGCATATTTTGGCTGGTTTCGTAAGATAATAGACTCATTTTAAAATTCCGCTCCCTTTAATTGCTGTTGAGCGATCAAGCGCATAAACTCTTTTACCACCCTTTAAATCATATTTCCAAATAGGAGCGGATGCTTTGAAATCCTCCACAAACTCATCTATAAACTCAAGAGCCACACGTCTTTTTGGAGAAAAAACTGCTGCTATGTATGAAGACTCATGAAGCATTACGTCACCTCTGGAGTGCGCCATCTTTATAACCGCACCTTTTGCCTCGGCCTTTTTCTGCCAAGCCTCAAACCAAGAGTTCAGTATCGGCTCATAGATGTCAAAACTAAGCCCCTCAATATTATCTTCGCTTCTAACCGTTCCAACGAAAGGGATATATGCGCCGTAGTTACTTGCAGACTCTTGCTCGTACCACTCTTTTAAAATCTTAGGGACGTCAAGAGGCCCATCATAAAGATACAACATTCCTCATCCTCCGCAAACAGGCGGAAGAAGAACAACTCTGTCACCGTCTTTAAGCTCTACGTCTCTGCTGCTTACAAGCGTATCGTTCACGGCAACTGCAGAGTTCTCAAGCCACTCTTTCATAGAGTCATCCTCCTGCAGTATTTTTGCCAACTCGTTTAAGTTTGTTATCTCTAACTCCAGAGGCTCTTTTTGTATTGGGCCCAAAAATTCTACTCGTACCAAAATACTACTCCCAAAACTATTTTTTACTGCTGTGATTATATCTAACTCATCTTTTTTATAAGTTAATCCCTGTATAATTTTGACTATATTATCTCGGAGCAAATTTTGATTTTTGGAAAAATTGAGTATCTAAATCTTCTGCCTTTTCATGTCTTTATGAAACGTTTTACAAAGAGCTCGCAGCAGAGTATGAGTATGCACTACTACAGAGATGTTCCTGCAAAAACAAACAAAAAATTTATCTCAAAAAAAGTTGACGCTGCTTTTATATCAAGCATAAGAGCAAAAAGACAAAAGCATGTAAACCTTGGAATCATAGCAAGAAAAGAGGTGCTTAGCGTTTTGGTTATTCCCAGCAAAAATGACGTAAAAGACATAGAATCAGAGACCTCAAACGTGCTTGCAAAAATTTTAAACGTTCAAGGCGAGGTGCTTATAGGAGACAAAGCCCTGCGATACTACCTGCAGAACAAGCCGCATACAGATCTGGCAAAAAAATGGAATGAAAGATACAGTCTGCCTTTTGTTTTTGCGCTTTTATGCTATCACAAAGATAAAGCTCTATACAAAAAAATCGAGAAAAACTTTTTAAAAAGAAAAGTAAATATCCCCAGATATATTCTAAATGAGGCATCAAAAAGAACAGATGTATCACACCATGACATTCTGAGCTACTTAAAACACATCTCTTACGATGTAGACATAAAAGCAAAAAAAGGACTTGAAAAGTTTTACAAAGAGGCTCAGAAGATAAAACAGTAAAAACGTTCTATTACTATTACCTAAAACTCACTCTCATACTGTTTTTTGATCTCCAAAAACTGCTCCAAATTATCAAAAAAGATATCTACCAGATTAGGATCAAAATGCTTTCCTCTTTCATTTTTAAATAGTTCAAGTATTTTTTCCAGTTCCCATGCTTTTTTATATACGCGGTCATGACCAAGTGCGTCAAATACGTCCGCTAACGCGGTAATTCGCCCATATATGTGGATGTCGTCACCTTTTAGCCCATTTGGATATCCTGAACCATTCCACTTTTCGTGATGCGTGTAAGCTACGATGGAGGACGCTTTTAAAATCTTTTTATTCGAATGCTTTAACATATCATAACCAAGAGAAGCGTGAGTTTTCATCACTTCAAACTCCTCTTCTGTCAGT
Organism: Sulfurimonas sp.; assembly: GCA_041561855.1. GTDB lineage: Bacteria > Campylobacterota > Campylobacteria > Campylobacterales > Sulfurimonadaceae > Sulfurimonas. The sequence continues at coordinate 4,922 of JBFEYZ010000117.1, forward strand.
TTGCCAGGTTTATTTAGTATACTGTCCGGGATCCCGACCTTTCCGATATCATGCATAGGAGACGCCTGCTTTAATAACATGGCCTCATCTTCATCCAACCCTACGAGTTTTGCTAACATGTACGAATATTCTGCTACCCTTTTTACATGTAAGCCAGTCTCTTTTGAACGGGTCTCTCCTATGGCGCCCATGGTAAGAACAACCTCTCTTTGGGTGTTGATGATCTCTTCATTTAAGTTTATTATCTCGGTAATGTCATGCATTACCTGGAGGTGCTCGACAATATTTCCTTTTGTATCTAAAATCGGATAGATTGTAGTCTCTACCGTAAACTCGGATCCGTCTTTTGCAATATTTGTCAAAGTCTCTTTAAGTACCTCTTTGTTTGCAAGATGTTGTCTGATTCTTGCACATAGTTCTTGCTCTATATGCTTTTTGTGACGTAATTCCGA
>JBFEYZ010000118.1:0-5285 GCA_041561855.1 Sulfurimonas sp.
AGTGCATTATTTATATGTTTAATTGAATTCATGGCGTGAGTATAACAAAAATTAAAAAAATTTGGGTATAATTTCGCTTCAATTTACAAAGGAGTTTCGATGCCAAAGATGAAATCGGTTAAAGGCGCTGTAAAGTGTTTTAAAGTTAAGAAAAACGGCACTGTTAAGCGCGGTACAGCGTTTAGAAGCCATATCTTGACAAAACAAGATTCAGATACTCGCACAAAGCAAAACAGACCAAAAGTCGTTGCAAAAGTTGATGAAAAAAACATTAAGGCTATGATCAACTAATTTTAGTTGATTGTTAAATCTCCAGCCGCATAGCAATATAGTAGCTGGGCAAGACCACCAATGATGTGGCACCTTGAACACGAGATAGTGTCTGGGTAAAGAAAAAAGGAAATAAAATGCCAAGAGTAAAAACAGGTGTTGTTCGTAGAAGAAGACACAAGAAAATATTAAAACTTGCAAAAGGTTTTTATAGCGGACGTCGTAAACACTTCCGTAAAGCGAAAGAGCAGCTAGAGCGCTCAATGTACTATTCATTCCGTGACCGCAAGCAGAAAAAACGTGATTTCCGTAAACTATGGATCATCCGTATTAATGCAGCATGTCGTCTTAACGGTATGAACTATTCAACATTCATAAACGGTATGAAAAAAGCAGGCATCGAGCTTGACCGTAAAGTTCTTGCTGATATGGCGATGAATGACGCAACAGCGTTTAGCGCAGTTACAGAAGCATCAAAAGCAGCATTGGCAAAATAAAGCCAAGAAGCATAGTGTAACTTCGGTTGCACTATGCTTTGTGCAAGAAAAGCACGCAAGTCCCCCCTAAACAGTAATACAATCCAAGCGAAGATTGTCTTGAGATATATATACCTCTTCCGTTAAAATTATCTCTTTCCTTAAAAATTTCACGTAAAATATTGGTATTAAAACCTTGACCCTCGTCTTTTATAAGAGTTATTATATATTTGTTTGAGTTTGATTCTACAATATCAACTGTTACATATATTTTCTTTTTACACTCTTTTTGAAGATCTTCAAGTGTTGTAAAATAGATATCTTCGCTTAGGAGTCTATGTTTTGTTTTTGCGTCAAGACCAAGATTTCCATGTTCGTAAGCATTCATAAATAGCTCTGAAAAAACCACTCCCGCATTATATGCAAGTTTATAGTTAGTTGTAAAACCGTTCCAAATATCCGTATACCAGTCATTTGCCTCTTCAACTGCATTAAGGGTGCTTTCAAAGGTCTTCATTATGCGTTTTTCTTTTTGAATAGGCGGAAGCTGATTTATAAATATAAAGGTCATATCATCTTCTTGAGCATCGATTTTATATAAAAGCTTCTCTCTAAGTTCATCTTTTGTAAAAGAGCGCAGGAAATCATTGTCTATAAAGTTTGCGTATAGTTTCCCTTCTTCTCTAACACTGTTTTCTATAAGTCCATCGGTGTAAAATAGAAATTTTGTAGTTTTGGAAATATCTATTTCAGATACCATAAAGTTATTGGTATATTTGCTCATAGGAGGGTTGTTGGCTTTTATTTTTATTACTTCGTTATCAATGGATTGGGCAAGCGAGGGAGGCATTGCAAATTTTGAGTACTGCATGAGTGAATTTTTATAGTCCATTACTATAAATTCTGTTGAGAGAGCCTCTTCATCCAGTATTATCGGTCGTATATAATCCAAGGCAGACTCTACTAGTTTTTTTAGAGAAAAGCTGTTGTGCATTTTATCGACAATATGGTTTATATAAGCAGTTAGGAGCATTGAACTAAGCGATGCGGAGAGTCCTTTTCCCATTCCGTCTACAATAAAGTAAAACACTCTCTCCTCTCCTATATTTCTGGCACTGTATGCATCACCGCTCAAAATATCCAGCGGTTTGTATAAAAAGTCAACCAGAATAGTCTGATGAGTGTCCAGCATCTTGTAATAAAAGTCATTTCTTACGATATTGAGCTCTTTAGAGAACGCCAGATCTTCTTGATAGGAGTTATATTCCTCTTTTTTTTCAAGCTCTCTTATCTTTTTCTCTCTTTGCTCTTTAAGGCAGTTGCTGGCAAAGATAAGCTTTGAAACATTCTCTACCGCATGCATAACTTCAGATACGATGATAGGTTTTTTTAAAAAGTTGTTGACGTTTAGCTGGAGAGCTTGGACAATAACGTCAATATCCTGTATTGCAGAGACTAGAATAATGGGGATCTCTTTATTGATGTCTCTTATTTTTTTAATCATATCTATACCGTTTAGTATAGGCATGTCATAATCGACGATAATTAGATCAATTTTTTGGTTCTGAAATTTTTCATATCCATCCTCTCCGTTCTCTGCAAGGATGATATTTGCTACCAGATCTTCAAATATGGACTGATAAAGAAGTTGTGTCGTTTTGTTGTCTTCAACACATAAAAGTGTTAAAGACTTTAGATAGGATAAGATTGAACTGTCAATGATGCCATTCATTAAATTCTAAATTTACTCAATTCATCTTGTAGTCTGTGTGCATCGCCTGATAGTTTTGTAGCGGCATTGTCAACCAGATTTCTATGTTCTGTATTTTTTCGTGATATCTCTATTACTTCGTCCATATCGCGAATAAGCTCTTTCGTTTTTGTCGCAATATATGTACTTTGGTACATTACATCGCTTGATTTGTCTGTTGTAATCGAGAGATTCTCTTTTGTTGTTTGCGCAGAAACGATAAGGTCTTGTGCAGAACCTGCGATATTGCCCATGCTCTCAGATGTTTTGTTTGTCTCTTCAGAGATCTCAACAACATTTTGAGTGATAAGATTGACGTTCGCACTGATTTCACTAAGGCTTTTTTGTGTTCTCTCAGCAAGTTTTCTGACCTCATCCGCAACAACGGCAAATCCTCTTCCGTGCTCACCTGCACGAGCAGCTTCAATAGCTGCGTTTAGTGCGAGTAAATTTGTCTGTTCTGCAATGTCTGAGATGATCGCCAAGACATCTTTTATATTTTTTGCCTGTTCTGTAAGTGAAGATACTTTTTGAACCAGATCTTGCTGATTTTCATTGCCTACTTCTATTGCTACAACGACAGAATCAAGTTTCTCTATGAAGCCGTCTAGTACACTGAATGTTTTTCTCAAGTCTTCAGTTACGGTTATAGATGCTTCTTCGATAGCATCGAGGCGTTCACCTACTTCGCTAACCAATACATTGATATTTGATATCTTTGTATCTGCAAATTCACCGTTTTTAGTAAGCTCGTCAACGATATTGTTTAGGTTCTTACTCTCTTTTGATGTTGTTTCAGATACGTCTTTAGCTTGGTATACGCTCTGCTTGAAAGCGATGATCATTACATGCAGAGCTTTGGAGATTTGAGAGATCTCATCTTTGCCTTCGACAATAACGTCACACGTTAGGTCTAAGTTGCTAGAAACACACTCTATTTTCTCCAAAGAGCTTCTAACGCTTTTGTTTACGCCTCTACTTACGATAAATATAATAGCAAAGATTACAATCGCAAATATTGAATAGCCTGCAAGCGTAATAAGTGCAAGCATATTCTGCTCAGATCTGATCTCCTCCAGGAGCAGGCTGTTTTGTTTAGCCAACTCATCATCAACCTCTTTTAGAAGGTTTATCTTTTTTGTTATAGTTTGAAACCACTCAACACTGTCAATACCAAAGTTACCCTCTAGCGACTTTTCTCTGGCAATATCTCTCATCTTGTTGACTTGTTCTATAACAGGAGAGTTCATTTTTTGTGCATAGAGAGCTTTTGAGCTCTCAGTAGCCATAGACAAGTAAGAGTCTAGATATGCATTTTGTTCAGCCACAAGAGTGATCCATTTTGCAAATACGCCATCTCCAAACTTATTTGCGGCAAATGTACCGCTGAGCACTGCTCTCTCGATCCCGGCACGCTCTTTTGACTTTAAGAAGTTTGTATAAGAGTCTAAAGCTTTAACAAGCTCTTGAGTGTTCGCTAGTTTTGCAGTCAGCGAAACTATATTTAGGATCTTCTTGTTCATATTGGTATAGTAAGCGACAACGGCACCTAAACCGATTGATAGGGAATCAACATCGGAACGTATCTGCGAGACTTTGCTCATATCTGAGCTAAAGGCGGATATCTCGCTGCTGAGCTCTTTTGGAAAGGAGTCAAGCTCTAGAGTGTTAATGTACGCCTCTAGCTCACTGTACTCTTTTGCAGTAGCTGCCCTCTGCTTAGGCAGGATGTCACCGAACTGACTCCCTTTTGAACCGATGAAGCCAGCACTTGCACCCCTCTCTTTTTGCGTTTCATGGATAACAAGACTCAACTTTTGAGAGAGTATGTTCAACTCTTGTGCCTGAGTTATGGTTGCGTTGTTGGTCAGTGTATTTTTAAGCGTTATTGCAATAATAATAAGCGCAAATGAGACTACGATGACAGTTATAAGATTTAATTTATATTTAATTGTCATATTAGCCTCTTTTTGCTTTAAAGGTTGAGACCAGCTTTAAGTCGTCCAAAAGATTATAAAGCTGCTCGTTTCCGACTATAACATTTAGGTCGATGTTGTCTTTTAGTACAAGTTTATTTAAATAACCTATTACAGATGATGTAATAGATAGTGAATCGATGATCTTAAGAGTAATATGCTTGTGCTCAGCTATCATATTGTCGACTGTGCGCTTGATCTCTTGAAAATCACTGATGCTCTTAATGTTGCCTGTTATGACAAGAGTGTTCGAGGATAATTGTAATTCCATTTCAATGCCTTGTTTATTTCTGTTTTGCAGCAGTTTATTATTAATAAAATTAAAGTTAACTAAAAATTAAAAAGATTTCTTAACCACTCCTTAATTTTTCTCTCGTATCCTATATCTTTTAGTGTAACAAACCTCAAAGGTTTTGAGAGATATTTCTGTTTTACATACCCTCCAAAATCATGCGGATAAAGGTAGCCGCTGCTGTTTTGTCTGATATTTTTGGGAATATCGAGCATAATTCCATCTCTTATAGCTTTTTGAGCTTCGTTTATTGCTAGATAAGCGGAGTTTGACTTTGGTGAGGAGGCCAGATAAATGACCGTCTGTGCCAAAATAATTCTGGCTTCTGGATAACCTATCTTTAGCACGCTCGTTAAGGCTGAAGTAGCAAGAGTCAGTGCTTGCGGATTTGCATTGCCTATATCCTCACTAGCAAGTATCACAAGTCTTCTTGCAATAAAATCGGCACTCTCTCCTCCCTCTATCAAGCGGGCAAGATAGTATATGGATGCATCCATATCCGAGCCTCTTATCGACTTTAT
>JBFEYZ010000119.1:0-5284 GCA_041561855.1 Sulfurimonas sp.
AGACTTAGTTTTAAAGTCTACAACACCGACAACGTCACTTCCTTGAGAAGCGATGAAGAGGTAACGACCAATCTCTTTACCTTCATTTAAGAAACCATCGTGAAGGATATCACCGATATTTGGAATATCTCCAACGATTGGGTAGTTAGGCTTAGAGTAATCTACGATATAAACGTGACCACCGTCTTTAAGAGCAAATGCGATGTAAGGACCGTACGGAGTATCAAAAATACCAGCTACACGAGATGAATCGATGTCACCGTTTGGCTTGATAACGCTTGAAGTAGGGTAAACTTTTAGAGGCTCTAAAGTCATAGCGTCCATAAGTATCGCACCGCCCGGAGTGTAGTTACCAGCCATTAGGTACTTACCGTCCGGAGATACCGCAAGACCGCGAGACTCAGTACCAACTTGACACTCAGCTATCTTTTGCTGACCCGGAGTGTTTAAGTCAAACATTGTAACAAGACCTGAACGAGAGATCGAGTAAGCATAACGAGGCTGACGCTTGTTGGTAACTGTTACGTGAACAGCGAAACCTGCCGGGTGCTTAGATAGAATCTTACCGTTTGTTCCATCAACGAATGCAACACGCTCTGCGTCACGCTCAGTTACGAAACAGATGTCAGTGTTTTTCTTAACATCAGCAGGATTTGGATACTCTGTAAAGAACTTCATTCTGTCGTTTAACGGCTTCCACCCCTCTTTTACAGTCTCAAGAGTAAGCTGCTTGATCTTTCTGCCTTTAAAGTGTTGTAGGTAGTCAACCATAGCATCAGCGTCTGATGGAGTGAATTTCTCTTTGAAGCCTGGCATCGCAGTACCTGGTTTACCGTTTAAGATAGTAGCCGCTAGCTCGTAAGCATTTTTGTCTTTAATGATATTTGGACGAAGGTCAGAACCAACACCACCTTCGTGGTTAGGACCGTGACAACCTTGACACTCTTTCTCAAAAACAGCTTCCACATCCATCTTTGACGTATCAGCAACCAATCCAGAACCGACTACTGCCATAGCAGCAACAGACATAACTAATTTATTTAATCTCATTTTATTTCTCCTTCTAAAATAGATGAAAGTGCGGGCCCGAGGGCCCTGCACAACTAGTAACTCTAATTAACCTTCTTGCTCTAGGCGAGCTTTCTCTTGTTTGTAGATCCAAATCATCGGAAGTACAATCAAAGCATGTAGAAATATAGTTAAGGTTAACGGACCTTGTGCCAATGTACCGAAAAAGCTAGGCACAACATCTACGAATGGTTCAAACATTGCAGTTGAATTCATATTTTACTCCTTAACGTTCGTGATGAGCAGCTTTACCGATGCTCAATAGATCTTTAACCAAGAAGAAGAAACCGATGAATGTAACAACACCCATGATAACCCTCCAGTTCATACCTTGAATTAGCCATATAGTTGACTGACCAGCAAAGTAACCTTCCCAAGTAGCACCCCATTGTGCACGTGAAACGATAAAGTCTGCATAACCAGCAACAGTAAGCGCCATTGTCATACCAAGAACACCACCAACGATCATACTAGTTGCCCAGATAGTCGATTTAGTGTTGTTCATTACTTTAATGCCGTTCTTACCTTGAACAGCCATATACATCATACCTATAAGAATAGTAGCATAAGCTCCAAAGAACGCCAAGTGACCATGCGCCGATGTAAACTGTGTACCGTGCGTATATAGGTTAACTTGCGGTAGTGTGTGGAAGAATCCCCAGATACCAGCACCTAAGAAGTTACCGAATGCATTTAGAACAAACCAAGTAAACGCAGGTTTATTCGTGATAACAGATACTTCAAGACCTTTTGCATCCTCTTGACCTTGCATTTTACCCCAGTCATAAAGAACGTGGATAAACATCGCAACAAGCGGTAACGGCTCTAGCGCAGAGAATAGTGCCCCAATTTCCCACCAGTACTCAGGCGTACCGATCCAGAAGTAGTGGTGACCAAGTCCTAAGATACCTGAACCAAATAGCATTGAAACTTCGATCCATAGCCACATCTCAACAACTTTACGGTGTGCACCGATCATTGTGATAAGACCGTAAGCCGCGATTGAACCAACGAAAACTTCCCAAGTAGCTTCAACCCATAAGTGGATTACCCACCACCACCAGAACTGATCTATAGAGATGTTGTCTGTCCAGAACATACCTGCTAAGTATAGGCCTGCAAAAGCGATCATATCTGCCATTAAAACAGTTACGATTCCAGAGCGGTTACCCTTCATACCAGTCATGTAAAGGTTAGCAACAAATCCAAGAGCAACAACAACTATACCAAAGTCTGCCCAGCGAGGAGCTTCAATATACTCACGACCCTCATGTATAAACCAGATAGATGTCTCATCTGCAGGTCCGACCTGAATAAATAGATAAACAAGTACGACGACAACGATAGCAGCAGCAAAAACCCAGAAAAGAAGTTTTCCTAAACCGATACCTACAGTCTCTATACCAGTCTCATCAGGCAGTAGCCAGTAAACTGAACCAAACATAGCAAAAACCATCCAAACAACAAGTGCGTTGATGTGTATCATTCTTGCAACCGAAAAGTCAACAACTTCAAACATGAAACTTGGCATTACGTATTGAATAGCAGCGACAAGACCAAAAAGTAGTTGTGCACCAAAAATTATTGCAGCAAAAGTAAAATACCATGTTGCTAATTTTTTAGACTCATATTTTAAATAACTATTTGCCATTTATTGCTCCTTCAATTTTTCCGAAGTTTCTTGGGAAACCATTTGTATCTATTGATGACATATGTTTTAAGAAAGCAACTAGACCTTTAGCCTCTTCAGCAGTAATACCAAGATTTGGCATCATACGTGCGTGAGTAGGGTATTGAGATGGAAATTGTAAAAATTCCGCCATAGCCTCTTCTTTTGTATTTTTACCTGTCATTGCCTGCATTGGACCGTTAGGACCCCAAGCCGGATCTAGCCAAGCTTTTGTCAAATCCGGAGCGTAATATGCACCGTTTCCAAGAAGCGTATGACAGTTCATACAGTTTTTAACTTGAGAAGCAAGTTTTCCTAAGTGAAGTAACTCAGCAGCCTCTTCTTCACTCCAGTCATCTCTTCCGAAGAACTTCTCTTTTTCCTGAAAAGACGATCTTCCTTCTGCGTTAGCTCCACCGATTACCGGAACTTCGTGATGACGTTTTTTGTCCATTTCATAAGTAATCTTATAATTAATAACCGTAGGTCCAGGAACCCTTTTGGTTACACCATTTTCTAAATCAGCATCATTACCCATTGTTATCTGCGGTATCGTATCGAACGTTAACCACATTAAAAGAACCGATGCAACTCCTGTTATCCATCCTGCCGAACGTTGCCAGAAGCGATTGTCACTCCATACGGATTTTTTTGCCACTGTACCCTCCTATAAATTATGGGTCAATATATATATTAGTAGATCAGTGTTCGTTTTCTTCGTGAACACGATCTTGCATGTAATAAACTGCATGAGGAAGTAGTAACAACCCTATAGCAGCAACAACTAAAGCCTTCGCTGTAAAATCATTTACATGCATCAAACTTCCCATTAGATACAAACAGTAAGCTGTTAATACCCAAAATATGTAGCCAAAAGGCATGGCCCAATTTTTAAGAAGTTTAACTTTTACAGCTGTATATATACCAACATAGAATCCTCCAAATACTAAAACAAGAGTAGAAGAGATAAAAAGTGTCAAGAAATCTTCAACAAGAATATCTTTTGTCATTAGAACTTCACCAACCATTTTTTGCATCTCCTTACAATTACTAAATTTTTCAGAATCAAGAGAAGTTTAGTCCTAATTAATTTAAAATCTGTTGATATACGTCAATTTTTCTATTAAATTTAAAAATTAAGGTTTATTTTAGTATTAGTGTAACTATATGAAACATATTAGCCTGTTTTATTAGCTTTACTAATATAGAAAGGTTATATTTCGAAGACTATATAAAGTGGAGCAGAGAAGAGAGAGTTACCGCAAATATAAGCGTTGTAGCGACTGATATGATGCGTTTTTGCTTTTCTTGAAGGTCATACTTTTCTTGAAGATAGTCACCCAGCTTAATTCCCGGGAACACAGAGAACATTAACATAGGAACAGACATAACAAGTATAAGTACAACATCTTGCAGCATAATATAGTAACTCTTTTCAATTTTATTTTTAAGTTTGTCATTATATCATTGATTAATTAATTTTTTTTAAATATAATTAATTTTACGTAAAATTTACAATTAAAGTCTAAAGGAAAAAAAGATGAAAAAAATGTTCTTGGTAGTTGCCGCGTCTGTTGCAACTCTTGTGTTATCTGTGGGGTGCAGCGGCGGTTTAGAAATGGGCGCAAAGGGGCCTGAAGCAATTTCTGAAACTGCGATATATGTAGGTCATCATAGCAACGAAGAAGTCTTGAAAGCTATAGAGATTGCCGGCAAAAAAGAGGGGTGGCGTGTTACTGAGTTTAAGAGTAATGCGGTTATAGTGGAGAAAAATATCGGAGATAAGACTGTTTCTTCAACGGTTGTATATCAAAATCAGCAGATTGCGGGCGATAATAAAAATGCTCCGATGGATCAGCTTTTAAAGCTTAGACACGCAATCGTAGATGAGTTAAAAAAAGAGGGCTTGGATCACTAGCCAACTATTATAATACACTCTTCGCGGGCATATTAAGTCGTGTCCGCGAAGAGCCTGCTTCAAAACTCAATGTAATTTCTTCAGTTAAATCATTAAAATTCAACGTCTTTATTTAATTATACATATTATCTCAATATCAGCCAAATAACTATATGATACTAAAAAATAAAAAGCAAAAAGAGATAATAATGGATTTTTTTAAATATATTCATGCTGTAGGAACAGGTGAAAAGGGAAACAGAGATCTGACTTTCCAAGAGGCAAAAGATATGATGGAGCAAGTTCTAAAAAGATCTGCTTACGACGAGCAGATAGCTGCTTTTTTACTTGGGTGGAGGCTTAAACCTGAAACAGTAGATGAGTTTAAGGGCGTTGTTGAAGCGTGTGACGGATTTATTCAAAAAAAAGCAGTACCAAACTCAATAGAACTAGGTTATCCCTTTGACGGCAAACAAAACAACCCGTTTATCTTCCCGCTTGTAGCAAAAGTTCTGGAGAGTTCAGAATTAAACCTTGTCGTAGTAGGCGATGACCTGACCCCCGCAAAAAAAGGTATAACGCTAAAAGAGATCGCTACCAATATAGAGCTCAATAAAAACATACACTATTTTGACAGAGCGGATTTTTTC
>JBFEYZ010000120.1:0-5206 GCA_041561855.1 Sulfurimonas sp.
AAGACAAGGCTTTGATTATCGCTCTTGTAATGCTTTTTATAATTTTCATATTTGCCATTATTGATGTAATTATTGTAAGAAAGCAGTATTTTGACGGCCTTAAAATGAGTAAGCAAGAGATTAAAGACGAGATGAAAAATATGGACGGGGACCCGCTAATCAAAGCAAAGATACGCCAGATCCAGATGCAGGCATCAAGAAAAAGGATGATGGCAGAAGTTCCACATGCGGATGTTGTTATAACAAATCCGACACACTACGCAGTAGCTATTAAGTATGATGAAGAGAAGTCGCACGCACCTATTGTCGTTGCAAAAGGGATGGACAATATAGCACAGCAGATAAAAAAAATAGCCAGAGAAAACAATGTTCATATAGTTCAAAATCCTCCTTTGGCAAGAAGTTTATATGCACAGGTAGATTTGGACAGACCTATACCTAGTGAACTCTTTGCCGCCGTTGCAGAAGTGTTGGCATACGTTTACAAAATGAATAAGAAGTAGTATACAATTTCCAAAAAGATAAAAGAATTGAGTGAAATTTTAACAAAGATCCAAAACGCCAAGCACATTGTACTTATTTCACACGTGAACCCTGATGCCGATTCCTTGGGAAGTTCCAGTGCCATGTACACTTTTCTGCTTCAAAACCATAAAAAAGTCTCCTGGTTTTGCAAGACTCAAGAGATAAATCAGAAATTCTCTTTTCTGCCGTGGTTTGAAAAGATAAAGAGTACGTTTCCATTGTCTGCTGACTTGGCAATTTCATTTGATTGCGCAAGCAAAGAGCGTTTAGGTGTAAATATAGAGTGTGATTTGATCAATATTGATCATCATGCAACAAACGATAACTACGGTGATCTTAATTTTGTGTATCCGGAGTTTATAAGTACGACCGAACTTTTGTATGATCTTTTCAAGAAAAACGGCGTAAAAATAAATGAAAAAATGGCTACTGCCATTTATACCGGTCTTTTGGACGACTCAGATGCTTTCTTATCCAAAGAGGTCGATGGCACGACATTTGCTACCGTTGGTGAGTTGATCGGGCATGGTGCTGATTTTAAACTCTGCAATGAAAGAGTTGTAAAAAGTGTCTCACTTGCGGCTCTTAGATTAAAGTCAGTAATGTTTAAAAATATGCTTTTAGAGCATAATGCAAAGGTGTCTGTTTTTTGTCTAAGCAGCAAAGATATGGTTATGACAGGGGCTGCGGCAGAGGATTGCGAAGCGCCTCTTGAAGAGTCTTTACACCTTCCTCAGGTTGAGGTTGCTTTGCTTCTTAGAGAGAGAAGCGACTTAAGTATAAAGTGCTCGCTTCGCTCAAACTCTAGAGTAGATGTAGGTAAAATTGCCGCTACTTTCGGAGGCGGCGGACATTCTGGCAGAGCAGGCTTCGAGATTTATGAGAGGCTCTCTTTAGATGAGCTAAAAATGAAATTATTAGATTTGATAAAAAAGGAGTTATAGTTTGAGAAGAAGAGGAGAAAAAGGATCTTCGGCACTGCTGCTAACCATCTTGGCAGCAGTGATAGGTGTTGGTTTATACGTATACAATTCGGAGATGTTCGAGAGAGATACTCCAGTGATTTCAATGAAAAATAACGGCTATTGGAATCTTAAAAACCCGCTTGAGATAACAATGAATGACAGTAGCGGTTTAAAATCCTATAAAGTGACACTTGTAACAAAGTCGGAAGAGACACTTCTTTATCATGAACAGTTTTTAACTCCAAAAAAATCTCTAAATATCAGCATAGAGCCTCCTAAAAGTGCTTACGCAATGAGTGAGAAAGAGATCAGAATAGTTGTTGAAGCACAAGATTCAAGCAAGTGGAATTTTTTAAACGGAAATATTTCTCAAAATGAGTTTAAGCTTAAAATAGATAAAAAAAGACCTCTTTTAGGTACTATAGCAAACTCTTATAAGATAAAAAGAGGCGGCGCGGCGCTTGTGATCTTTAAAGCAGAGGACGAAAATTTAAAAGAGCTCTATATCCAGACAAATTTTGACAAAAAATTTAAGGTACAGCCTTTTTATAAAGATGGATACTATATCTCTCTTCTGGCATGGCCTGTCACTGAATCGACTTTCAAAGCCACTATTATGGCAAAAGACAAGGCCGATAATATTTCACGAGCAGATGTGCCTCTCTTTTTAAAAGATGCAAGCTACAGAGTCTCAAATATAAAGATAAGCGACAATTTCTTAAAGGGAAAGATCGCAGAACTTGCCGAAGAGTTTACGGAGACGCAGGGCATAACGGACTCTATAGAGCAGTTTAAGATAATAAACGAGGATATAAGAGCCAAAAACGAAGACCTGATCCATGAGATAACATCAAAAGTCTCAGATGAGGTGATAGATGATTTTAAGATAAACAAGATGTATCCTCTCAAAAATGCTGCAGTGGTAGCGTATTTTGGAGATCACAGACTCTACTCTTATAATAACGAAAAGATCAGCGAGTCATATCACCTGGGTCTTGATCTGGCTAGTAATGCTATGGCAGAGATCAAACCGCAAAACGGAGGTGATATTGTTTTTACAGGCTATAACGGACTTTACGGAAACATGCCTATAGTATCTCACGGATTGGGACTTTATACTCTTTACGGACACTGTTCAAGTGTTAACGTAAATATAGACGATAAGATAAAAAGCAATTCGCATATAGCCAATACAGGCAAAAGCGGTTATGCTATGGGAGATCACCTCCATTTCGGAATTTTAATACAAGGTATAGAGGTTCGTCCTGCAGAGTGGATGGATACAACATGGATAAAATTAAATATTAACGACGTTATCGATAACGCAAAGAGCATTATTGATAAAAAGTAAATTTAGTGTACAATTTGTTTCAAAGTAAGAGATAGGGAAAAGAGATGTATCAAACAACTATAAAAAAGAGTGTTGAGCTTGTCGGAATAGGTCTTCACAAGGGTTCTGCGGTTAAATTAAGACTTGAGCCTTTGGAGTCAAACAGCGGTTTGATATTTTATCGCAGTGATGTAGATGTGGCTATACCTCTTATCCCTGATAATGTAGTTGATACTAAAATGGCTACGGTTATAGGAAAAGACGGTTATGTTATCTCTACTATCGAACATATGCTCTCCGCCATATATGCTTACGGGATTGATAATCTAAGGATTATAGTAGATGCAGACGAGGTTCCTGTTATGGACGGAAGCAGCGCTAGTTTTTGTATGCTTTTGGATGAAGCGGGCATAGCCCAGTTAGATGTTCCTAAGAAAGTTATGAGAATAAAAAAAGAGGTGGTTGTTCAAGAGGGAGATAAGTACGTCAAACTCTCTCCTTCTCCCGATCTACAGTACGGTTTTACAATCAAATTCCCACATCCTGTTATTCAAAAACAGGAGTATGTTTTAAACTTTACCAAGCAGAACTATAAAGATGAGATTTCGCGTGCTAGAACATTCGGTTTCTTGCATGAGGTTCAGTATCTGCGCTCAAAAGGTCTTGCACTCGGCGGCTCCTTGGAGAATGCAGTCGTACTGGATGAGAAAAAAGTGTTAAATCCAGAAGGGCTGAGATTCCCAGATGAGTTTGTAAGACATAAGATACTTGATGCCATCGGCGATATGGCGCTTATCGGTATGAACTTTGTCGGCAACTACGAGGCTATGGCTGGCAGTCATGACCTTAATCATAAATTAACACTTGAACTTCTAAAAGATGCGCAGAACTATGAAATAGTCGAACTTGTAGGCGAAAAAACATTGGAGTTAGAAAAAGCGTATGCGTAAGAGCGTTGATTTAGTTTTTATAACTTTATCCTCTCCCGTACAAGTCGGAATATATGAAGACTCAAAGCTGATAAAAAGAGTTGTAAGCGAGGAAAAAAGTTCTGAGGTTTTGCCCAAGATATTTGATTCCATCTCAAAAGAGTACTCTATAAAAGGACTCTTTTATGCAAACGGACCAGGTAGTTTTATGGCTATAAAAATTGCATATATATTTTTAAAATCAATGAGTATTTTAAAAAATATACCTCTTTTTGCAACAGATGCATTTTATTTTAATAAAAACGAACCAATCAAAGCGATTGGAAAGCTATATTTTGTTAAAATTTCATCAGAAATAAAAACCCAAAAACTAGAAACGGCACCCCAAGCGAATTTTTTGCTTCCAAATGTGCTTGAGTATAACGAGTTTAGTACAGCTGCATCTCCTCTATACGCTATCGGGGCAGTTGGATAGGAAAAAAGTGACAGTAAGTGTACCGGCAACCAGCGCAAACCTCGGACCTGGATTTGACTCTTTAGGTTTAGCAGTTGATTTACGAAATGTAGTTGAATTTCATCCATCAAAATTCTTCAGTGTCAGCATAAAAGGCGAGGGCGAAAATAATCCCAAGCTAAAAGGCAATAATCTGTTTGTAAGTATATTTAACGAACACTACAACAGACTTACAAAAAAAAGACAAAACTTCAAGTTTACCTTTTATAATCAGATACCTATGTCAAGAGGTCTTGGAAGTTCTTCTGCCGTAATAGTGAGTGCTATTGCAAGTGCACATGAAGCAGCAGGGATAAACGTCTCAAAAAGAAGAATACTAAATCACGCTCTGGTTTATGAGTCTCATCCCGACAATATCACTCCTGCGGTTATGGGCGGTTTTAATGCTGCAACAGTGGAAAAGGGAAAGGTTTTTTCACAAAAAAAACATCTTCCTGATTATATAAAAGCAGTTGTGGTGATCCCAAACAAGCAGATGAACACGGCAAGAGCGAGGACGCTTCTGCCAAAATCATACTCCAAAGAGAACGCTATTTACAACCTTTCCCACACGGCACTTAGCGTTGCTGCTTTTTTTAACGAAGATTGGGAGATTTTAAAACTTGCTTCGCAGGATAGATTTCACCAAAAGGCAAGAATGAAAACATTGCCGGAACTATTCGGAGTTCAAAAGACGGCATATGAGAGCGGCGCATTAATGAGTACTCTCTCAGGGAGCGGTTCAACATTTTTCTCAATGGTATATGATGAAGACTCTGTTGCTATCGCAAATAAGCTAAGTCAAAAATTTCCGGAATTTGTTGTAAAGATATTAGATTTTGACAATGACGGACTTATCGTAGAAAAGTAGGTTAATAAATATCTTCTTAGTAAATCAAGGAAGTTTTGGATATAATGGCGAAAAAATTAAACCAGCCTCTTAGGATGTGCATCTCTTGCAGGC
>JBFEYZ010000121.1:0-5205 GCA_041561855.1 Sulfurimonas sp.
GTCGCTAAACTCAGCCGCACTCTTCCATCTTCCGGCCACTCTGTCTTCACCCATAAGGCCACCGAGCCTAAAGACGAGGACCCTCTCTTTTGAACCAAGCAGCAGATCTTCGGCATCTTTTATAAGTGACGGTTTGCTGATTATAACTCTCTCGTCAACGTCTGAATCAAACTCTCTGTAGATGGATGTGGAGCTCATTAAGATTATTTTGCATGATGGTTTTGTATGTGCGGCTATTTTTTGAAGTGTATCTAAATAGTTGTCTTTTGTATTTATAGCGATTATAATAATGTCGCGCTGCCAAAAAGAGTCATCCTGCCATGTGCTCTCTCTTTTAAAACACTCCACATCGTAACTCCTCTTTAGCTCTTTACCTAAAGGTTCCCCAAGCCATCCGCATCCGATGATACCGATACTCTCTACTCTGCTCATTTGCTGCTGTTTTTGTTTGTGTTATAGCTCTTCTTGATTGCTAGCATCTCATAGATCGATACACTTTCGCCGGCTTCTTGAATAAGCTGATCCGTATCACTGTATTGACCCTTCATACTCTCAATCTCTTTGTAGCCTTTTGGCTTAATCTCGCTCATTGCCAAGTTTATGCCTGCCGCCCAAAACAGAACAATCATCAACCAAACAGTTTTCTTTGCACCTGCATAAACACCGATAAAATGAAAGGCTATACTAAGAAGTACAGCTACTATAAGTACTATTGTAAGACTCATCTTGTTAAATGTTCTCCTCTTGGTTTCATCTCTATATCAGTTCCCTCGATCATCTTGTCACCAAGCATTCTCACGCCCATTGTTCCAAGCACCATCAAACCTGAAATTGCCAGCAAAAAAAAGATCGCAAGACCATATCGTTTAAATGTCTCTTTCATCTACTTTTGGCTCTTATTGCCATCTAGCAGGTCAGAGTGCATACCTGTCCACTCTATACATCTAGAGGTATGGAAATCTCTCTCGTAGTCACTGTTTTTAAAAAGATGTTCTTCTACTGTCCACCCCATCTCTTTTGATATAAGAACGGATCTTGAAGCAGTTCTGCGCATTTTGTTTTCACAGATCACAGTCTCGCCGTTGTTAAATATCTCTTCTACATTTTGCATCCTAGAAGTCGTGAGGCTGTAGTGGGCTCCGATCATTAAAGCAAGCAGAACAAATACGGAGATCATCCCTTTTTTAAATGCACCCTTTGGTACAAAATCTCTTGACGTCACAATTGCAGTTACAACCAATATGAAAACGGCTATTACTATATATGCACCTTCTAGTTCAAAGAAAAGCTTCATCTTTACCCCTTAATTTCCGTACTGCTCTTCCCAAGCTTCAAACTCGGGAGTAAAATACTCTATTCTTACCTTTTTAAACTCTCTAGAGCTGTAAAGAGGCATATGACTTCTTGCTTCTATCTCCGATGCCATCTCGGTAATAATCGAGTTTGTCTCATCCGTGCTCTTTCCGTGAACCATGGTAAAAAGATTATAAGGCCAATTTGCATATTTAGGGCGAAGATAGCAATGAGAAACTGCACTAAATGCGGCAGCTTTCTCTCCTATCGCCTCTCCTTTTTCTTCATCAACATCCCAAACAACCATAGCATTTGCGCTAAAACCTGCTTTTCTGTGATTGAGAATTGATGCGAACCTTCTCATTACACCTGCTTCTTGCAGCTCGTTTAAGATACCGAAAAATGTATCATAATCGATACCCAGCTCATCTACTATTTTTTTAAACGGCTCGCTAACCATTTCTATATCATATTGTGCACGTCTTATTATTGCGTGATGTAGAGGAGTAAGCTCTATGTCTTTGTGCTTTACCTTTTTTACTTCCTCTTTTTTCTCATCTTTGCCCGTAGTGTTTAGCTTTACGTTTATCTTGAAAAGTTTTAGAGTAGGAAGCATTATATAATCCTCCGCCCCGGTAGCCTCAGCTAAAACTTCGAGCGTTTTTTCAAGCCCAAGTTTTGAGTTTGGAGCCACAGCGAGTGTGAACCAGATATTGAAATCATGATTTCTCTCATAATTGTGTGATATACCTGGATGTGAATTTATGATTTTTACTGCATCGCTTATCTTCTGTGCAGGAATCTTAAATGCCACCAATGAGGAGATATAACCGAGTCTCTTAGTATCAAATATCGCCGACGTCTGGCGTATTATATTGCTTTGCTTCTGCTCACGCAAAATCTCAAGAACCTCATCCTCACTCATATCCAACTCATCGGCGATTACCTCAAAAGGCTTTGCCACCAAAGGAAACTTCTTTTGAATACGCGATAAAATTTCATCTTTCATATATATTACTGTTCCATTCACTATTTTTATTTTACTCGATTGTAATCTAATTTCAATTAATTCAAGTTGATGTCTATCAATAAGAGTTTTAAAAAAAGTATGATACTATGTCACTTAAATAGAGACGAAAAGAGATAGATTGAGTTATTTTCCGGCCTTCTTAAAACTTGAAAATAAAAAAATCCTAATAGTCGGCGGCGGTGCTATAGCCTATCAAAAACTAAAGCACCTTTTAGATTTCACATCGGACATATCCGTTATAGCACTTGAATTCTGCGAAGATATGCAGAGAATCATCTCCCAAAACGGCCTGCATTTTGAAAAAAGAGGCTACTGCAAGGGAGATGTCAAAGGCTTTTCGATCGTTATTGTTGCGATTGACGACATCCCTCTTCAAGCTGAGATATTTGAGGAGTCTAGAGAACACTGCTGTCTTTGCAACTCCGTCGACTCTGTAGAGTATTGTGATTTTATCTTCCCGTCATACATAAAAAACGATGACCTGACTATAGCAATATCTACGTCAGGGGCTTCTCCGGCGATTGCCAAGCATCTTAAAAGATACTTTCAAAAAGTAATTCCGGCGGATATATCTATTTTTTTAAACGAGATGAGAGAATTAAGAGAGACTCTTCCAAAAGGGAGAGAGAGAATGAAAATGCTTGATAAAAAAGCAGAAGAATACATTAAAAGATGGAGTAACATATGAACATGAAAAAAGCTTTAATATTTGGATTTTTTACGGCCTTTTTAATTTTGGGGATTGTCTCAATGAAAAGAGCGATTCCAGAGGGGATGAAAGAGGAACGTATCTATAAGGCTATAAAAGTTTACAGCCCTTACGTAGTGGAGAAAAAAGTCGGTGGACTAAATATAATCGACAAGCGAAACGGGGAGAAAGAGAGCCCAAGTGCAAAAGAGTTCCTGTACAGACTTGATGAACTTGACAAAAACTGGGGTAAAGAGCACCTAAGAGTTGAAAACAACGAAGTTTTAGTAATAGGCGAGAACAATCAGACTGTCGCTAGAATCTTTATAGAAAACAATAAAGAGAGAGATTTCCTTAAAAACTTTTTCGGGATTTAAATCCCGAAAAAATAGAGTTGCTCTAATGTCTTATCTTAAAAGCTAGATACAGAGCAGCCACGAGTACGACTACGGAACTGGTATAAAGTGCCGTATAGTTAAAAAAATGTAAAACAGCTCCGCCGATAATCGAGAAAAACATCCCCAAAGAGACTATATTCATCTGAAGAGCTATATAAACCGGTCTTTTATCCGTGGGTGCTATCTTCAATATAAGATTGCTTGATGCTATTCTGTTACCGTCTATTGAAGCGCCTACCAAAAAAAAGATAAGCATATATTCATAAAGCGAAGATGCATTAGTGGCCAAGAGTATCGCAGTTATCTGAAGAGATATGGATATTTTTGCAGTCAGCGTATTGTGTCCGCGTCCGCTAAGAGTTCCCCATAAAAAGTTGCTTAACATCGCTCCTATCATCTGAGTCGTAATCAAAGAACCTATTGCAATACCGTCTAGATCGATCTTTTGCTGGGCATCCAGAATGATAAACGGCAGCGCTATCAAATATCCGTAAGCCAAAAGAAAAGTAGCAACCTGAGTCTGCAGATGAGTATCTGCTTTTAAAATCGCGTATGAGTTTTTCAAAAATTTTGAAAAAGAGCTCTCCTTTGTAGAGATCTCCTCTTTTACCGGTTCATCTACTAAAGCAAATGCCAAATAACCGAACCCCATTATAAAAGAGCTTATTATAAATAAGTAGCCGTAGCTCTGGGGCGCTTCGAATGACTCCAATATCCAAGCTGCAAGCGCTCCACTCAATAGTCCGCCGAGTGCACTGAAAAACTGTCTGTATGCCATTGTCTTTCCGCGAAAGGAGTGAGAAAATATCTTAGCCATTATCTCTCTGAAATATATCGCCGCAAAACCTGCACTAAAGGAGAACATAAAAAGGCCAAAGCCGATAGAAGCGAGAGTGAGATTAGGATTGTTTTCGCCAAAAAGAATAATTGCGACACCTATTAGAAACCATGACAAAAATCTGATAAAAAACACTCTTCTAAGATATGGCAGCATCAGCTTGTAGGTTTGAGCGTGAAAAGCTGCGAACAGCTGTACGACGATAGCACCGCCACGAAGAAGAGAAGCAAAAAAACCCACAAGCATAGAACTGCCGCCAAAGTAGTTTACTATAAGCGGTAAAATCGTGGATGGTTCGGCAATCGTTGTCCCGATTGCCAAAAAGAAACCATGCAGGATATTTTTTACATGGTTGGAAAATTTATCCATTTAGTTTTTCATAAGCCTCTTCTATTGTCGCAGCTTTTTGAGCAACAAAAAGAAAAACGGCAGCATTGAGTCTTGCCAACTTTAAAAACTCATCCGAAGGATTATTTGTCTGTTCCAGCGACTCCTCAATAGTTATCTTCTCCCAAGACTTTGTATAATTTATTCCAAAATATTGGGGATCTACTATAATCTCCTCTACGCTGCCGTTCTCCGCTATCCAGAGACGTCCTTTGCTAAAGAGTTCAGGAGTGCCTTCGTTGCCTTGAATAAGTGCCATTCTTTTATACCTGTCGGCAAAGGTATCTACATATTTTTTGACAAAAGGCTTATGAAAAACACCCGTGATCGCATAATCGCTCGCTGCAACATGTGTAAGTTTTTCTATCGTGTTAAGCCCGGTACGAAGCCCAAGTCTCATTCGCAACGGAGTCAGGTCGTGCATCTCTTTGAAAAAATCCGCTCTGTCAAAATAGTGTATGTTTTTATTGAGCTCTATATTGGTAGCGATCTCTTTTAGCGTTATACCTTTTTTTGCGGGGGTCAGGTCATCGCCTACTACGACAAGGTTTAATTCTGAACTCTCCAGAAC
>JBFEYZ010000122.1:0-5109 GCA_041561855.1 Sulfurimonas sp.
GCGTTGCGGTCATCAAAGTCGGTGCGGCAAGCGAGACTGAGATGAAAGAGAAAAAAGACAGAGTGGACGATGCTCTAAGCGCGACTAAAGCTGCTGTTGAAGAGGGGATCGTAATCGGCGGCGGAGCTGCTCTTGTGCGCGCAGGTGCAAAAGTAAAACTTGACCTTGAGGGTGATCAAAAGATAGGTTGCGAGATAATCCTTCGCGCAATAAAAGCTCCATTGAAGCAGATAGCAACAAACGCAGGTTATGATGCCGGTGTTGTCGTAAATGCGGTTGAGAGTGCTAAAAATGAAAATACAGGTTTTAACGCTGCAACAGGCGAGTATGTAGATATGTTCGAAGCTGGGATTATCGACCCTCTAAAAGTAGGACGTGTTGCACTTACAAATGCTACTTCTATTTCTAGTCTGCTTCTGACAACCGAAGCGGCGATATACGAACTTCCTGAAGAAAAGCCGGAAGCTCCAGATATGAGCGGTATGGGAGGCATGGGCGGTATGCCTGGGATGATGTAAGAATTTACATCAACTCTTAAGCCCCTGAATCAAGGGGGCTTCTCACTTCAAAACACATTTTAAAGACCACCTCAATATCACTTTTTTGAAAAATCTGCAAGATTATTAAATTTGTCCTTTTCAAACTCACAACACTTTTCAAAGAATATTTTCATTGACTCTTTGCCTCTTTTAATATGAGACTTTACCGTTGAGATATTCAAATTGTTTTTCTGAGCGTATTCTTGTTGGGTTAGCTCATCGAAATAGACGCTTTTTATGGAGTCTGAGTACTGCTTAGGCAGTTGTTCCAAAAAAGAAGAAAGACAACACTCAAGTTCTTTATAGACGTTATCAGCGTCATTGTTCGCCACTATGAAATTTTCTTCGATATCAAGGGCTATATCTTTGTGCTTTCTGTAGTAATCAATTATTTGATTTGAAGCAATTTTATAGATCCAACTTTGGATCTTTGTCTTCTCCTCCAGTGTGCTAATGGAGTTTGATACTTTTAAGAAAACATCGTTCAATATCTCTTCTGCGACATACCTGTCATTTACCTTGTATGTTATATATCTCAGCAACGGTTTTCTAAACTGCTCATATAAGATCTCAATAGATTTTTCATTGTTCATGTTGATAATTTTATCCAATACGCTTATTATTTATATGTTATGACGAAAATATTCATTAAATAGTTGCAACTTTTTTATGAGTTTTGACGTCTTTATATATCGAAATCATATAAAGGATAAAAATGATTAGTAGAACAGTCAATAAAACAGGTTTGGGTGTAAATGTGAAGTTTTCCGGTGATATTCAAAAATCACAGGTTGCAAATATGATAGATGAGTGTCAAAGCGGAAAGTGCGGTTGTGATTGCGAAGCGGAAGTTATGAAAAAGATAGAGACTATCAATGTTAGCGGTAATGACGGCGATGTGACCATAGAACTGCAAGGCCTTTCATTGGGTGTTGAAGAAATAGAAGAGGCGGTCAGTAAGTGCAAAATATGATTTGAAACTCTCTTAATACCCCTCTGCTTTTAGAGGGGAGAGTCTTTTTTCTGCTACACCCTGATGCCCGTCTTCTCAAGTAAATATATAACGCCATAGTAAGCAAATACCGTCAACATTACCGAGATAAACATGCTTATGTAAAAGCCTATGCCTTTTTCAATCAACAGCGGAAAGACTATGAACAGCGTCATTGAGGGGGCTATCAGCCAAACAATGCTTTTAGAGAACTCTACCGCTTTTAGGCTGCTGTTCGTATCTATGTACATCCAGGTCATAGCAAGTATAGAGACAAGAGGAATGGCCGCGAGTATCGCACCTGCGATGCTGCTTCTTTTTGCTATTTCTGAGATCAGCACTATCAAAAGCGTCGTTACTACCAGTTTTGTTATATAGTATGCCACTAAGGACTCCTTTAAGCCTTATAAATAAAGACAGTAGTCTATCACGCACTGACTTTAACTGATTTTATAGTTTAGCTCTGGTGATTTTTTTAATGTATGTTTTTGTCTGGAGAAGTTATAACGGTGTTGGTGGAGCTGTGGAGGATCGAACTCCAGTCCGAAACCACGCTACTCCTAACGTCTACATGTTTAGTAAAGTCGTTTAAGTTTAATCTTGCTTCACACAACTTGCAAAGCTACGCAAGACGAGCCTCTGAGGTTCATTTTATGTTCGAGACAGACATAAAATATATCTACATAAAGGTGATACTTCGAACCCTGCCTATCTAGAGTCAACAGGTGAAGCAGCCCGACCTCTTTAAGAGGGGGTAAAACTTATGCTACTGCGTAAGCTGGGCGATAATTTGTATTGTTTGCATTTAAGCAAGTTGAGCCGCGTAACGGAAATGCTCAGTCCGACATGCAATTAGAAGCTACTTGATCCCGTCGAAACCAGGTCAGCCCCATGAGTAGAATTGTAACATGATTTTTGTAAATAAAAAGTAAAAAAATTTCATAAAATATTTTAATTGTTACACAATCACTACACGTTAAAAAGTATATACTTTAACAATAAAATATAGGAGTATATTATGAAAAAGTTTGTTACTGCAACGGTTTTGTTGTCAGGTCTTGCCTTTGCGCAGGGTTTTATGGATATGGGAATGAGCGGTGATATGCATGTGATGCTCTCAAGTGATAAAGTTCTAAGCGAAGGGCAAAACAAAATCAAAGTTGAACTAAACAGAGGTATGCACGGAGGTGCGGCGGTAGATGCAAAGGATGTAAGAGTAAAGTTTTTTATGCCAGAGATGCCGGGAATGCCTTATATGGAGTCAAAAGACATATGCAAAAAGGAGCATGGTACTTTTGAGTGTAACGTCAATTTCGGTATGAACGGAACATGGCAGTATCAGCTCTTTATAAAAGATGAGAACGGCAAAGATTACAAATACAAAGGGAGTATTAATCTTGGTCAGGCTTCATCAATGCACGGTCACTAGGAGTTTGTAATGAAGATGCTGACTCTTTTTATGATTCCTTTTGTATGTTTTGGTGCGGATTTTAGAGAAGTATTTGAAGAAGCTGCTCTAAGTTCGCCTATTTTGCGTGCAAAACATGAAAAGATATTGGCATCACATGAGGCTATAAAGGGCGAAGCGGTATATAAAAATCCGGTCATCTCCATAGGTGCAAATGATCTTCTTTTAAATGAGAACTTTTTAAAAAGAGACATTGAGCCTATGCAGACGCACTTTGTAGGGATAACTCAAGAGTTCGAGACATTCGGAAAACTTGAGCTCAAAGAAGCAATGCTTCGAGTAGACACTCTTATTTTAGAGTATGAACTGGAAGATTTGAAGCTTGATCTATACAAAAAAATTGCACTTTTAGTTGAGAAGATAACAACATTTTCGAATCTGTTAGAACTTTTGGAAGAAAAAAAATCAAATCTGGAGATCTTGGCCGACTATTATGAAAAGAGCATAAGTGTCGAGAACGGGTTTAGAAAAAGCGTCGAACTTCAAAAAAAGATTTTTGCTGTTGAAGACAAAATCCTAGAGATTCAAGAGAGTGTTAAAAGAGCCGAAAATGAGTTTAAATATCTTACAAATCAAGAGTTTGTCTCAATGCAAAAAGCTCAAATCGGCGAAGAGTTTATAGAAGAGGACATAAATAAAGCACCTAAATATAAAATCTTTGAATTGCGCAGCAGGAAGTTGGAGATTGCCGCAAAACTGGAAGAGAGAAAAAAATATTCAAACATAAACTTGTCTCTAAGCTACAATCATCGCCAAAATTTTGAAGACTATCTGTCTGTGGCGACATCTTTTGCTCTCCCTATTTACGGCAGTGAAGATGCAAAAGTAAAAAAAACGCGCTACTTGCAACAAGAGAGCATCCAAAATGCGCAGAACTATCTGCAAAATGCAACGATGATTTTTCAAAATAACCGTAAAAAAGCAGAGTATTTCACTAAAAGGGTTGAGAATCTTGATGCGATTTTAGAGAAATACAAAGAGTTGAGCACCTATGAAAAATCTAACATAAGAAACAGTATTACGCTTGAGAGAAGCATAGAGGATGAGAATCTGCTTTTTGATTTAGAGATAGAGAGATTAAAATACAAATTAGAGATAAAAGCGGCTCAGCTGGAGCTTTTTTATATCACGAAAGAGAGTATATGATGAAAACGCTACTTTTGATCCTTTTGAGTTTTGCTTTTGTTGAGGCAAAAACATTTGAACAGGCTTTTAATATTCAAATCATTAAGCCAAAGATGCAGATGCAAAAAATCACTAAAAGCTACTATGCCACGACCTCTTATGATGAGCAAAAAATATATGAGATCGTATTGCGATTTGACGGAAACATTGAAAATTTAGAGGCAAACGAGCTTTATAAGAGTGTCAAAAAGGGGCAGAGACTTTTTGACATCTACTCCAAAGAGATATACACGCTTAAAAAAGAGCTTGATTCTACAAGAAATTTTCAGACGCTAAATGCAACTGTCTTAGAGAAACTAAAGCTTTATGAACTAGATGAAAGAGCGATTGGCTCTAAAAATGCGGCAGTCCCATACTATAGCAAATACAGCGGTAAGATCATTCAAAAAAATATTTATGAAGGCTCTTATGCAAAAGCGGGTTCTATGCTTTTAAGGATAGTGGATGACTCTTCTATGTGGGTAATCGCAAAGGTGTATCAGAGGGATATTGAGTTTGTCAGTGAGGGAATGCAAGCACTTATAGACGTGGAAGGATTAAGCGAGCCGATAGTTGCAAAGGTAGGCAAGATTTATCCAAAAATAAACAAAGAGGATTTGACTTTTGATGTCAGACTTGATGTTAAAAACCAAAACTCTAAAATATTTCCAAACATGTTTGCAAAAGTCACGCTTAGCAAACATCTCACTTCCGCGCTCACGCTTCCGAAGGATGCGGTTATAAAAAGAGCAGATAAGTTCTATGTGTTTTCTAAAATCTCACAGAGCGAATATGAGCCTAAAGAGATAGAGGTAGAGTATATAGGCGGATACTACCGTGTGCTCTCAGGCATAGACGAGAGCAGCGAAGTTGCGAAAAATGCACTGTTCTTGCTTGATAGCGATGCAGTGACAAACGGCTCATATATGAGCGAAGAGTGGTAATGA
>JBFEYZ010000123.1:0-5072 GCA_041561855.1 Sulfurimonas sp.
AGCAGAAGCTGCGGCAAATACGCCTATGCCCATTATGCGAAAAGTGCTGTCTTTTTTATCGCTTTTTTTAAGAATGCCAAACTTTGCCAAAAGCGGATACTTATCCATAAAAAGAACAATTTTGCCGCGTGATGTCTCTATAACTCTGTTTAAAATAAGATACAGAGGAAGAGCAAGGATCATTGCGACTACAAATGAACCTAGAACAATAGTGTTGTTGAAGTATGTAAGACGCATAATGCCGCTATTATACATCGCCGTCCATAATCCGCTTAGCCCCTCGGAGCTAAGAAGCATATATCCGAAGGATTCAAAAAGCGGATCAAAAATATACCCGACACCTGCAAAAAAAGCACCCGATACCAGAAAAAGACCGAAATGGATATTTATAAGCAGTGCCAAAAATATGATTAGAGCCGTTTGAATCCCGCTTAGGGGAGTAAGTCCCATGATCATACCTAAAACAATCGCCAGTGTTACTTGCCACGGAGTCTGCCCCGAGTTCAGTGCTTTAAACAGCTTTATTATAAAATTCATGCTCTTACCTTGTACTTAGTAATTTATCTGTTAGTTTAGCACATTTCTTTGCACTCATCAGTTTTGTAATGAAAATAATTTTGGGCACATCTAAAAACAAAGCAAAACAAAAGCCAAATTTAAGTATAATTCGCGCAGTTATAGATAAAGGAAGTGCATGGCTAACAAACGGGTTTTGGTTAAGTTTTCAGGTGAAGCTCTTGCAGGAGAAGCGGGTCATGGAATTGACACGAAGATTCTAAACTATATATCACAAGAGATTAAGTCACTTGTGAATGCCGGTATCGAGGTCGGAATCGTTATCGGAGGCGGTAATATTATTCGTGGAGTTACCGCTGCGCAAGACGGAATTATTAAAAGAACCTCGGGTGACTATATGGGAATGTTAGCTACCGTCATAAACGGAATAGCTATGCAGGAAGCTTGCGAGCACGCAGGCTTGGAAGTTCGTATGCAGACGGCTATTAAGATGGAGCAGATAGCTGAACCTTACATCAACCGCCGTGCAATTCGTCATTTGGAAAAAGGACGCGTCGTTATTTTTGCAGCCGGAACAGGAAATCCGTTTTTTACTACAGATACTGCCGCGACTCTAAGAGCAGTCGAGATCGGTGCTGAGGTCATTATCAAAGCAACAAAAGTTGACGGGGTTTACGATAAAGACCCAAATAAGTTCAGCGATGCCATAAAGCTTTCTGAACTATCTTATGAGCAGGCGCTCTCAGATAATATCAAAGTTATGGATGACACATCCATAGCATTGGCAAAGGATAACTCGCTTCCTATTTTGGTATGCGATATGTTTAAAAAAGGCAATCTTTTGGATATCTTGCAAAATGGAAATATGCAAAACTGTTCAATAGTAAAATAATTATAAATTTAAGGAGATAGAATGAGAGTAGAAGAGTTAACAGCAAAGATTTTAGATAACAATCCAAATATGGATCGTTACCAACTGGCGATAGCAGTTTCAAAGAGAACAGATGAGCTTTTAAACGGAGCATCGACAAAATTAAACGCTTCAAAAAATGTAAAAGTTGCAGATTTGGCTTTAATGGAGATTGCTGAGGGCCTTATAACGATCAAGGGCTTTGTGGATAACAAAAAATAGTTAATCGAGTCCGGGTCAAATGAATATCGAAATAATCAAACAGATAGACAGCGTTGACTCGGCGGTTGATTACCTCTTTAAACAGATTAATAGAAGTGATGCTCTAAACAAAGCTTTAGAGTACTCAAAGTCTGCGCATGAGAAGCAGTTTAGAAAAAGCGGCCAGCCTTATGTGATCCACCCCATCTTAGTAGCGGCAATAGTATCATCTATTACAAATGACGAGTCAATGGCAATAGCTGCACTTCTGCATGACATCGTAGAAGACACGCATGTAAACATCGATGAGATAAAAGCTCTTTTCGGCGATGATGTCGCGCATCTGGTAGAGGGTCTTACAAAAATAGACAGTATCAGGGATGCCGAATTAATCCCATCTAATTCGAATGAAAAACTAGTAGCGTCCGCACTTTCATTTAGAAAGATGCTTCTTGCAAGCATAAAAGATGTCAGGGTTTTGGTCGTAAAGCTTTGCGACAGACTTCACAATATGCTCACGCTCGATGCTCTTCCTGCACAAAAACAGGAGAGAATAGCCGAAGAGACGCTTGTCGTCTACTCCCCGATAGCCCATCGTCTTGGAATCTCTTTTTTAAAAAATCTATTAGAAGATCTAAGTTTCTCATACCTTTTTAAAGAAGAGAAGCGTCATATAGACAGCTATCTTGAGACTAACTACCATGCGATTGAGATGAGGCTTGACGAGTTTAAACAGTCGATAAATAAGATTTTGGTTCAAAACGGATTTTGTGAAGATGAGTTCGAGATACTATCACGTGTAAAGCACAAATATTCAATTTATCTCAAAATGCAGAGAAAAGGCGTAGGGATAGATGAGGTCCTAGACCTTTTGGCGGTCAGAATATTAACGGATGATGCCGTCAAATGCTATAAGATACTCGGACTCATCCATCTGCACTTCCAGCCGCTCTCTTCAAGGTTTAAGGACTATATAGCAGTACCAAAAGACAACGGATACAGAACTATTCATACTACAGTGTTTTACAATACTGCTATATTTGAAGTCCAGATCAGGACTTATGATATGCACAAAACCGCAGAGCTCGGTGTTGCGGCACACTGGAAATATAAGAGCGGTGGAAATGAGAGTATAAAACTTGACTGGCTGAACAATCTTGGATACCAGAATGAGTCTGTTGAGGAGTTCTACGACTTGATAAAAAACGACCTCTACAGTGAAGATATATCTGTTTTTTCTCCTACCGGCGAAGCATTTACGCTTCCGCGCGGTGCAGTTGTTCTCGATTTTGCCTATGCTGTGCACACTCATGTAGGCAATCATGCAAAGTCCGCTTTGGTCAATAAGACAAAAACCTCGCTTATAAATGAACTGCATAACGGAGATATAGTAAAGATAGAGGTCGGAGAGAGCAGTATAACCAGATGCAGCTGGATCGATGCGGTAAAGACCTCTAAAGCAAAAACAAATATGAAGTATAAATGCAATGCCAGAATAAGAGACATAAACTCTAGATCAAGTGTGAGTATAGTAGCTACTGCTATGAATCTTAACCATTCAAGAGTTGAAGAGTGGTTTGATAAAAACGGCTGTGAAAAGGTAGCCACTATTGCTACGGATGTCGAGCATTTTCGTGATGTTATACATAAGTATATAACAGATATAAATCAAAACAACAGATTTAAGAGATTTTTATCAAGACACAGGTTTAAGATAAAACGCTACCCTTTCGGTGACCTTGAGGTTTACAGCACATCAGGAGTAAGTGACGTAGTATTTGACTACTGCTGTCATCCAAAGAACGGCGATGAGATAATGGCATTTTTGGAGAAGGGTAAAGCGCATGTGCATCACAAAATGTGTTCAAGCGCTTCAAAAAAACTTGAAAATCACGAACCGATGGTATTTATAAGATGGCAGAAGCTAAATACGTTTAACTACAATATGATAGTCTCTCTTCACAGCGGAGTAGGTACTTTAGCGGAGTTTTTAAACTATCTTGCTAAATTAAATATTGATATAACGCAGATAGAGCTTGGAAAAAACAGAAGTGAGACTACAAAGTATTGTGAGATAGGCTTTGAGAGCAAAGAAGCTGATATTAACTTGCTTCGTGGTAAAATCGAGCAAAAAATAAAAGTGATACATCTAATCCGTACCGATGATGCTTACAAATAGAAATAAAAACAGGAAAAAATAGAGAATTATGTTAGAAGAAGCTTTACGAGAGATAAAAAGAGGCACAGCCGAGATAATAGACAATGAGAGAATCGAGAAACTGTTAAAAGCTTACTATGAAGAGGGTAAAGTATATACGGTAAAGGCTGGATTTGATCCGACCGCACCTGATCTGCATCTGGGACATACGGTCCTTTTGCAAAAACTTGCTATATTTCAAAAATACGGGGCAAGAATACAGTTTCTAATCGGTGACTTTACCGCACAGATAGGTGACCCTACGGGAAAGAGTGCTACAAGAAAGACTCTTAGCGCAGTTGAGATACAGGAGAATGCAAAGAGCTATAGGGAGTAGGTATTTAAGATTTTAGATCCTGAGAAGACTGATGTGCTGTTTAACTCTGATTGGATAAATCCGCTTGGGGCTTCAGGAATGCTTACTCTTACAACAACATTTAATGTTGCAAGAATGCTTGAGAGAGACGATTTTGACAAGCGATATAAAAGCGGAACATCCATATCCATAAGCGAGTTTATCTATCCGCTTCTTCAGGGTTATGACAGTGTGCACCTAAAGAGCGATATTGAGATAGGCGGTACGGATCAGAAGTTCAATCTTTTGATGGGAAGACATCTTCAGCGTGCATATGAGACAGGAAAAGAGCAGTCCGTTTTGATGATGCCTATTTTAGAGGGTCTTGACGGTGTGCAGAAAATGAGTAAATCTTTAAATAACTATATCGGTGTTGCGGATGAGCCAAACGATATGTTTGGAAAAGTGTTAAGTATCTCTGACGAGTTGATGTGGAGATATTATGAGCTGCTTAGTGCAAAGACGTTAGATGAGATAGAATTCTTAAAAAAAGGCGTAGATGATGGCTCGCTTCATCCAAAAAGAGTCAAAGAGGATCTGGCACTGGAGATTACTCAGAGATTTCACTCTAAAGAGCTTGCAGATGCAGCAAAAGCGGAGTTTGAAAAAGTGCATGCAAACAACCAGATTCCTACTGAGATTGACGAGTATAGCTCTGATGAAGAGATCTGGATCGCAAAAGCTCTGGTTGATTGCAATCTTGCTCCTTCAACGTCTCAGGCAAGAAGAGATATTAAGCAAGGTGCTGTTAAAATTGATCAAGAAAAGATTAGCGACGAGCAGCTACAATTAGCAAAAGGGGAGTACATCCTCCAAGTCGGAAAAAGAAAATTTGCAAAGTTAAAGGTAAACTAATGAGCTATAAAGCATTGAAAATCGGTAAATATATCATA
>JBFEYZ010000124.1:0-5019 GCA_041561855.1 Sulfurimonas sp.
CCTTTGAGCAAAATAACCCACTCGTCTTTTCTTTGGTCATACCATTCAAACTGAGGCGTCACATGCCCGCAAGAAACTATTCTCTCTATTTTTACTCCATCCTTTGAAAAGAGCTCTTCAAAAAACTCTTTATCCGTAGGCTTTGGAATATTGTCGAATATATTTTCAATCATAAAAACATGCGCTCACATATCCGACGACTCTATCAGTGTCTCCACTAGCATCCGCACTTGTCCTATAATCAAGCAGTTGTGATTTTAAAGAGGCTTTTTGTGCACTTAGGAGCATAGCTTCTACACCAAGTTTTCCGCATGCCTCACACCCGCTATGAAGTCTCTCAATATCAATATTTTCGATCGCTTCAAGACAGATGTTGTCAAGTCTTGCTGCATTGCTAAGGGAGTGAAAATGGCTCAGATCGGTGCTTATGACTACTCCGCAGTCGGATTGCATCAAAATATAATCAATGATCTTGCAAAGAGATGCTGCATCCGCATATGAGTAGACGATCTCGACTATCTCGGCATCTTCGATATAGTATTTTATAAACGGAAACTGCACCTCCGTACTATGTTCTTGATGGGCTTCCAAGATACACGGGATGTCAAACTTGTCTTTTAACGCCTGATACAGTGAAATTGAGGAGTCTATATCTCCAAACGGCGTCTCATATGCGCTGAAATCACAAAGTGACGCTCCCTCAAAACCAACTTTATGCGAAGGTCCGATGACCACAAATTTCTTTATTTTGCTTTGACTCAAAAGTCTATATGCTATATTTGCGCTGTAGCCCGAGTAGATATAACCAGCATGAGGAACTATTACGGCCCTTGGTTTTATCTGCGGCAGACTCTTCTCTTCATCATATACACTGCTGAAATGTTCGAAATATCTCTCTATTTCAACGGCCCTTCCAGGATAAAAAGCGCCGTTTACACTCATCTTTCTTTTCATCTTAAACTCCTGCTTCTCTTACTGCTCGAGTGGAGGTATCTTGTCAAAATCTTCATTTATCGCCTGAACTCTGTATCTGAATATATCCGGATGTTCTTCATATACAAAAGGGCTGAGCCCGGCTTTAATACTTAAATGCTCCAAAAACACTTTCGGTGATTTAAGTTCCTTCCAAACTTGAGGCAAAAATGTTCCTTGATGTCCTTTGTGCTTAAAAACAAGACCGTCTAACTCTGGTTCTACTTTTGTAAGAAGATCATTAAAATCTTTGTACTCTATAATCTCAGGCTCACTTAATACAGATACTTCTATATTGATATGAGAAAGCTCTCTCTCATGAAGCGGATGAAATCTTGGATCATGAAACGCGGCAGATTTTGCATTCTGAAAAATATCATCAAACAAAAAACGATGCGCAATTAAAGAACCTATGCATCCCCTTAAGTGATGATCATACTCAAGTGTTACAAATGTTGCGGCATCTTTTTTCAAAAAAGGGTAATCAACAAGCAACTTCTCTTTATCAAAGTCATACGCACTACTAAACTCCTCGAGTATAGCGTGCTTTGCAATTTGCAACAAAACAAAATCCAACATTTAGACTCCCTTTTATTTGTAACCGATTATTCATTTTACAACTTTGAACTTTATAAAATAATAAACATTTTTTTTACATCAATCCACTATCTCTCTTAAAGCGTCTTCAAATTTTTCATAATGAAACTTAAAACCGTTCTCTCTGAGCTTTGTAGGGTATACCTCTTTTGAGTCAAGAACCACATGTGCACCATCTCCGAAAATCAACTTTATTAAAAAGGCGGGAACACTGAAAAATGTCGGACGTCTTAAGACCTTGCCCAAAATTTTCGTCTGCTGTGCATTTGAAATCGGATAAGGAGTAGTAAAATTCACAGAACCGCTGATTGCTGGAGTTTTTATTATAAACTCTATTGCCCTTATGAGATCTTCTATGTGTATCCATGAGACTATCTGTGTGCCGTCTCCAAGATTTCCTCCGACTCCCATCTTAAACGGCGGCAGTATTTTTAACATTGCTCCGCCCTCTTTTGCGAAAATAACGCCAAACCTCATCTCCACGACTCTGACTTCAAAGGCTTCTGCTTTTTTCGCCTCAGCTTCCCAGTCTCTGCAAAGAGCGGATAAAAAATCGTCGGCATACTTTTGCGAGTTATCGTCATGCGGAATATTTGACTCATATATCCCGACAGCCGAGGCACTTAAAAAAAGTTTTGGCCTCTCTTTGCAAACGGCTATGGCATCTACAAGTTTTTTTGTGGTGTCGATACGGCTGCTTCGAAGCTTTTTTTTATAACTCTCACTCCAAGGAGCCAAAATAGTCGTACCGCTTAAGTTTATAAGAACATCGCACCTCTCAAGCTGCTCCGAAATGCTCTCCACGGAAGTCTCTTTACGCACTTTTAAGCCCACTATCTCATTGTGCTCAGGGTTAAAAAACTCTTCAAGTTTTGAGCCTACCAAACCGCTTTTACCGCATATAACTATCTTAAGCCTGTTTCCTATCGCCATCTGAAACTCCTTGAGACAACATCTTGCCTTGATTATATGTTTAAGTTGATAAAGAAATCCTTATAACTCCAAAAGCACTGTATCCCTTCTTGTTGCTTCAAATTTTTTGCATCCGCTCTCAAAAGCTGTACTCTCGCCTATTAGAATGCACTTGTGCTTCGCCCTGGTAACTGCCGTATAAATTAACTTCGTATTGTGCATAATATAGTGAGAAAACGTCATCGGAATAACTACTATGTCGTACTCCATCCCTTGGACTTTATGGATTGTAAGCGCATAAGAGAGCATCAGATGAGACTTTAGCTCTTCATACTCGTAAACGACAACGACATCCTCGTTCGGGTAAAAAACGAACGCCTGTTCATCTTCCTCTTCTATCTTAAAAAGAAGTCCGCTCATACCGTTAAATATGCGTCTTTGTGCTGAATCCTCACCATTTTTATACCCATCGCCGCTCCACGATGTCATATTTTCATTTTTGGTGTGAACAACCTTGTCCATAAGCCTGAACTCTACGCCGCCCTTTTTCACGCTCTTTTTAGGGTTTGGATTAAAATATTCCTGTAAAACAGTGTTTAAATTGTTCACTCCGAGAGTTCCGCCCTTCATCGGAGTTATGACCTGAAAATAGTTAAGATACTCTTTTATCTGCTTTTGGTTTAGCCTGTATCTTGCCTTTTCTATCGACTCTACTACTTTATGGGCGATCTCGGCGACAATTTGTAATGAATTCTCCTCTCTTAAGTCTTGGAGCTCTTTTTGAGATAGCTGGTTTTTACGGGCATAATAGTTCTCTATGTTTACATCTATAAACTCAAAATCTTCGTAGCTTTTTCTATACTCAGGCACACTGCCGATTCGGATGTCGTTTGCTATAACCGTTATAGCCTTATCTTCGCTCTGTCTGTAAATCTTTGTAAGTTTTACTATAGGTGCCAGTTCCAATGTCAAAACATCGCTGAGGACATTTCCCGCACCTATTGGAGGTAGCTGCGCATCGTCTCCTACAATGATCAATACAGCATTTTTGTCTATTTTTGAAACCAGTCTTGCAAAAAGAGAGGAGTTTATCATAGAGGCTTCATCAATCAAAACAACAGAGTAGGGAAAATAATCCCTATCTTCAAACTTGACCAGCAAAGATTGTATTGTCGCACTCTCATAGCCTGTAGTATCGGCAATACGCTGAGATGCTATGCCGCTTAGAGCACATGTCATTATCTCTTTTTTGTCATATTTTGTATTTAGCAGATCAAGTATGGTCTTAGACGTAGTGCTTTTCCCCGTTCCCGCGTAACCGACCAAAAAGAGTATGGACGCGCCCTCGTTAATCTTTTTTACCGCCTCTTTTTGCTGCTCTCCCAGTTGAAGCTCTTTATCTTTTAAAAACTCGTCCAAATCTTTTACAAAACCGCCGTTGTCTAACTTTGCTCTTCTTTTAAAATCGTCATATAAAAACTTCTCCGAATCGTAAAGACGGGCCGGAGAGACACGGTTATTTTTCATGAGGACTATGCTTTGTTCTGCTACACGCTCTATAAGAGTCGCTTCATAGAGATGGTTTTTGTCACTGAACATGAGAAGCTCGTTTAGCTCTCTAAAGAGAATCTCTTTTGAGACACACGAGTTACCCTGCTGTTCACAGTAGTTTAACAGAACATAGTCCATCGCAGAGCCTATTCGGTTTTCGTCATTAGGGCTTACACCCATCTTGAGTGCAAGCTCATCTGCACGTTTGAAGCCTATGGAGTTTATGGAGGTTAAAATATAGGGGTTGTTTTTTATCTTTGCGCAAGGATCATCGACGTCCCGCATTGCGGTTGCTATGGTGGTAAGCAGTGCTGGCGATACATCGTAAGGACTTAAAAACTCGCCTATTTCACGCATTGAGCGAAACTTTTTCCAGCTCTCTTGTATCTTTTTTAAACGCTTCTCTTTTATACCGCTGAACTCCAAAAGACGCTCGATGTCATTATCTAAGATCTCGACAAGTCCGTCGTTTCCGAAGTGTTCTATCAGCTCGGCACTCAACTTCTTTGTAAACCCTTTGAGTATCTTGTTTAAAAAGAAAAAAAGTTCATTTTGATTTACTTTAATATATTCAAATTTAAAGGTTTTACCGTACTTTTTATGCTCTTCCCAGTAGCCCTTCAGTGTAACGGCAGAGCCTTTTAGATGTGAAACTGCACTCTCGTAGTATGAGCCGCTTATCTTTTCGCCGCTCTTTAAGAGGGCTATAAAAAAAGCCTCCTCTTCAAAAAGGATCTTGTCAATTTGGCCTATTAGGGTTTCGTTCAAAAACTAAGCCTTAACCCTCTTGTTCCTATCTTCTTCCTGCGCTTTATAAAGCTCCGCGCACCCTTTTGAGAGTTCACGGATTTTTAGGATGTAGTTTTGACGTTCAGTCTGACTGATAGCCTTTCTTGCATCAAGCACGTTAAAAGTATTTGCCGCCATCATACAAAGGTCATAGGCAGGAAGAGGAAGCCCTGCTTCTATAGTTTTTAGGCACTCATC